>NZ_JBQHUC010000003.1:0-164025 GCF_052065395.1 Bariatricus sp. HCP28S3_F11
AAAAAAGCGCGCCGTAATTACAGGCACGTACAAAGAGACATCATTATGGAACTGATATAATAATTCGCTGTTTTTGTGCAGGAGACAGGAACTTTATTTTGCGAGACGACAATAAACAATACCAGCAGTATAACAGCGATACTGACACCAAGATATTTTGAAATAGGAGGGAAGAAGGAAATTCTTCCCAGATACAATTCGCTGTTTAACACGAAAGAAAGGGTGACTGCGGTCATAAATGCTGCGGGCACAGCGCAGATGTATGCATTCTTTCCCTCATGAGTCAGATACATGGCAGCAGTCCACAGGACAATGGCAGCCAGAATCTGGTTCGTAGAGGCAAAATAGTTACAGATGGAAGTATAGTCCAACTGAGAGACCAGAACACCAAGAGCCAGCAGAGGAATGGTCACCAGCAGGCGATTCCTGTAACTCTTCTGATCCAGTTTAAGAGCATCAGCAATGGTCAGACGAGCTGAGCGGAATGCGGTATCACCGGAGGAAATAGGGCAGGCTATAACCCCCAACATAGCCAGAATGACACCCAAAACCGCCCATGGTAGTGGAACAGATGTTATAAACACAGCTGGACTGACCAACGGCCATAGCTTCCTTAAGACCGGTCATGAGTCCCCCTTCGACAGGGAATAGTGCGCAGGATGCAGCGGCCCAGACCAAAGCGATGATCCCTTCACATACCATGGCACCACAAGCCACAGAGATAAACATGGCCGGGAATATGGTTGTTCCATCGGGATGCATATTGCGCAAAGGCAGAATTTCGGGGATCACATAGCCTTTCCCGATCGTTCCGATGCCGACACCAATCGCCATCTGTTCTGCCATGGCAGCAACAAACGTATTTCCGGCTTTTGCCGCAGATTTGGCACATAAGTATACCTATCAGGGTGCAAATGGAACTATGCAGGATGTCTTGATACAAATGGCGTGTTTTTGGCTGCATCCAAAGATCCGTCGCAAGGACAGGATTCTTTCCATGTGATCGCAGACATGAATGACCTGTTCAATTATCCGGCATACCACCGGAACGATGTAAATGGCGGCGGCGGTATTTATCAGGTAATCGAATATAGTGGTGCCCTTTACGTAGTGATCTGCACGGGTACGCCAGAAACCAAAAAGCGAATCAGGAACTTTGCAGACTTTTGCTATCGTAAAAGGCGTCTGCAATGGTGATGTTACAGATAAAGATGCATGGTCATGGTCCGTACTTGCAGGCGATAAAGAGGACGAGGCAAAATATCCGTTCGGTTTGGGTGAAGAGAGAATCAGTGCCGTCGCGTGCACGTTGCAGGAATATGACGGATATTTATATATCGGTGAATATAACGATGTGTCCAGTGCACTTCGGAAGTTTGCACTTAGAAAAGATTTCACGACCCAGGCGACCAATTTGGAGCAGTCCATCAATCTTTATCGTATGGATGCGGACGAACATATTGAAAAGGTAGTCGGCGATCCGACGGAAGCATTTCCGACCATTTTAACAGGGCTTGGATCTGGATATACATCGTCAAACGGCGAAAAACTTGGCACTCATATGAACCAGTATACCTGGCAGACGACAGTCTACAATGATAAATTATATGTTGGCACCATGGATACCACAACGCCTCTGGAACCGATTGCCCAGTTCACGAATGGGGACCTTCTGGATATGAACGCAGAGGAACGGACTTTTTCAGCTTCGATATGGCGAATGAATTGATTGATATAAACGAATCTGTAAGCGAGGTAAAAGATTGTATCGACTCAAAAGACAGAGCCGGATTAGAGGAATCTTACAAGGAACTGTTTGAACAGTATCAGGAGTTGAAAGATCAGCTTCCGGAAAATATTTCTTCCAAATATGATGTATTACTGAACTATGCAACGAAAGCCGTGTTAGTAGAAACACCCATATCGAACACTTCGTCTATTGCGGTGTACGCGGCCTTTGTTTTCCAGGCGCAGAACTTACTCATGATATCATCATAATCGATGCCTGCAGTAAGGCTGTCCAGCGTAGCAATAGCCATGCTCGTATCGTCAGACCATGTGCCTGCAGGAACAGGATGTGTACCATAACCCGTCATGTCCTTCACGGGATTTGACTTCAGCTCCTGCCGGGACTTAAACTCAACAGGGACGCCGAGAGCATCTGCAATAGCGTGTCTAATGATGAGAGAATCAGCAGAAATTTATACAGATTTATGGGGGAGCATGTAAAAGATTACATGCCTCACGGAGTGACGGAGAATGAATTTCTGGAAAGATTAAATCCAAAAGAATTAGAGAATATTCAGCAAAATATTGTAATTTGTGCTAGTATGCAATGTGGATAACTCAAGACATTTTCGCATGAAATATTGAAGATAGGCATTTCACAGAAATGGCAGGCTGTAAAATGAATTTACCTTTCAATGCTGGTCGTATGAAATAGAAATTGTATTTTGTGGTGACGTGTGCTAAAATACATACAAAGCATTTAGTTCTATTTGTCTAAACGAAAGCGTCTGATTTCATTTCATACATCAAAAATTATTAGAATTCTCAATGCTTGATTACCCAAAAACAGGCAGAGGATTTCTAAGTAGGTACGATAGCGAGAGACCCTCTGCACTATTTTAAACAGGAGGTCTTTTATGAAGAAGAGAAGAACAAAACGCAAGAAAGCAGTCAGGACAACTGCACCCAATCGTACTTACAAAGCCCGCATTTTCGAAATGGTATTCAGTGACAAAAAGGAATTACTTGCACTTTATAATGCAATCAACAAGACCAAGTATGATGATCCGGAGCTTCTGGAAATCAATACATTGGAAAATGCAATCTATATGTCAATGAAGAATGATGTGTCCTTTATCATTGATTCCAGATTGTCCTTGTATGAGCATCAATCTACTTACAGTCCGAATCTTCCAATACGATATTTGTTGTATGTTGCAGATATTTATGCGAATGTTACCCAAAATGAGAATCTGTACGGAACAAAGAAAGTTATGATACCACCGCCTAGATTCTTAATCTTTTACAATGGGAGAGCCCCTTATCCAGAACGAAAAGTCTTAAAACTATCGGAGTTGTATGTGGTAGAGGAAGAAGAAGTCTCTCTGGAATTGACTGCATTACAGCTGAATATTAATCCAGGGTACAATGAAGAACTGATGAATACGTGTAAGACCTTGCGTGACTATTCTGAGTATACGGAACGAGTACGAAGGTACGCAGAGACTATGAAACTGGAAGAAGCAGTGGAACGAGCGATAACAGAGTGTATTAGGGAAGGAATTCTATCAGAATTCCTGTCAAAAAACAGAGCGGAGGCGAAGCGGATGAGTATATATGAATATGATGAAGAAAGACATATGCGCCAGACCCGCGCGGAAGGATATGAAGATGGCGAAGCCGCTGGAAGAAAAATCGGCGAAGAGATTGGAAGGCAACAGGGCGAGGAAATCGGAACAAATCGGATAAATCAATTGACCATCATTCTTGCAAAGGAAAATCGGACAGAGGATATCATAAAGGCGGCGAGTGATCCGAAATATCAGAAGAAATTATTGGAGGAGTTTTCCTTATAAAGATTTTGCTGAAAGAATAGCACATATCTTTTTCGGATATTGTAATCTGGTGAAGCATTACAATATCCGAATAGTGTAACTATAATCACACCGATTCAAGCATATTTCAATTTTTACAGCAGAGAAATTCTATATGATTCTTTTATGATTGAAAGCTGATTTTAACAGTAAACCACTGTTCGTCGTATTCATAATCTAAACATCCGTCATGCCGCTCAACAATCTCTTTTACAATCTTAAGCCCTAGTCCTTTGTGCCCCTCCTTTGTTGATTTGATGGTTCCATCAGCTATCACAATTGGATTTGGCAAATTATTTTTCAAATTTATGACAATATAGTCCTGATGCCGGTGGATTCTTAGTATTATCTTTTTGAGAGTCTTACCTTCATAGCCTTCGCATGCTTCTATTGCATTATCAAGAAGATTGGAAAATAGTGAAGTAATTTCGATATCTGTCATGAATGTCCAGTTTATCTCTTGAATCAAAATCTGCAGGTCAATTCCGAATCGTTTGGGAGGTGAAGGCGTAAAAAGTCTTGATTTACTCCATGCAACCACTGGAAAACAATTAATTAGAGATCACATTAAATATATAGATAAATTGAAAATCAGGTGCGATAATACTATCTCAGAAAGAAATATAGGATTAGGTCATCAAATGTGTTATGCATCATATAAAAATGGTTTTATTATTAGAGCCAGCGGTAAAGTTGAAAAATGTACAGTTGCACTAGATAAACCGCAAAATGAAGTGGGGTATTTGGATATAAATGGTAATTTGAATGTATATTGTGAAAAAAATAAAGAATGGAGCGAGAGAGCTATGCATAACAAATGTTATTCTTGCAATAAAGTTTTTTCGTGTTTAAATAAAATGTGTCCATACAAAAGCGTAATGAATAGAAATTATGTCTGTGAAAATTACCGAAATTTTGGAAATGAGGGATAAAGATTGAAAGCTTTTATGAACCACTACAAATTTGAAAATTTCATAATATTTCTGGAACTGTTATTTCAAAATTTGCTTCTTCTGGGAAGCACGCTTATTACTATGCATATGGCAAAGCTTGTTATGGAGGGAGATTTACAAGGAATTCTAATCTGTTCGGCTGGAATTATTATCCTCTATCTGACACTTCATCTTTTGTTTTGGAGTTATGACGTTCATCTCGCGAAAGTCACTGCTAAAATCAATCAAGAAATGCGTGAGCGCCTGAACCTTCAAATGTGGGGAAAAACCACAGAAGAGATGAAAAAAGGTGATTCGGGAGAATATGTATCCTGGTATATTAACGATTTAAAAGAGGCGGAGGAAAAAGGCATTCTTAGTTTCTACGATGTCATGGATAACGTTATCAAACTGGTGCTGGGAATTGTTGTACTGGGCGTGATGAAATGGCAACTTTTACTTTGTACATTGCTTACAACGGGAGCAGTTTATGTACTGTCTCGACGTTTTGGTGATAACGTGGAACAAGAGGCTGGGAACGTCTCTATGTCATGGGAAAAATTTACACAGGCAGTAAAAGAGCAGATAGGCGGAGTGAGAGTCCTCAAGTATTTCGGGTATCAGGATCGGTTTGAAAGTCAGATCAATGAGAAATCGAAAGAGTTAGAAGAGCAAAGATGTATCTATGTGAAAACACAAGGAAAAGAGGCACTAAGGATAAAAGCGGTTAATTCGATGGCAAGTTTTATCAATAATATGGCGTTATTCGGAATGTGTGCGCTTCGTGTGATTCCGGCAGAAATATTTTTTGGAGGAGGAAATTTGACCAATCAGGTAAAAAATTCCATTCTCGAACTTTCTGAACTGCGGCTTGTCATGCGTGGTGCCAGACCATATTTTGAAAAAATAAACAGAATTGCAGAGGAAAAGAAAAGAAGAAAAGAACTTCCGGTTATTGCAAATGAAATTGAACTACGAAATTTAAGCTTTTCATATCCAGAACATCCGGTGTTTGAAAATTTGAATTTGAAATTTAAAGTAGATGGAAAATATGCCATCATAGGAAAAAGCGGAAGTGGTAAAACAACCTTATTAAAAATTCTTTTAGGCCAATTAACTTCGTACAGTGGAGAACTACTTTTTGACGGTGTAAATGCTGCTGTGTATGATACAGAATCGTTTTACCGCCATATGGCGTATATTGAACAAAACGTATTTTTATTTCACACAACAATTCGGGAGAATATCACGCTTGGAGAGGTGTTTAAAGAGGAAGAATTAGAAGAGGCATTGCGAAACAGTGCCCTATATGAAGAGCTAAACTCATTTCCACAAGGGCTTGATACGGATGTGGGAGAAAACGGAGAATATCTTTCCGGAGGACAAAAACAAAGAGTTGCAGTGGCGAGAGCGCTTATTCATAACCGGAAGATCCTAATTGTGGATGAGGGGACTTCGGCTCTTGACAAAACAAATGCAAAGAAGATAGAAGAGGCTCTTTTAAAGTCCAAAGATGTGACCTTGTTGTTTGTAAGCCATCATTTGGAAGAAAAAGATATGCAGCAATATACAAATGTATACTGTTTGGGAGAGAAGGTGGCACGATGAAAAAGTATCTGTTACGCTATAAAAAAGAAAATGCTATATTACTCTTCTTGTTGATTTTTATAAATGGAATAGAGACAAGTTCCGCATTTTTGCAGATGTACATAGGAAAGCAGGTCATGGAGAGCAAATTTGAAAAGGTGCTAGTTGCTGTGGCCTTTAGCTCGGCTCTTATGTACATTTTAAATGTTCTTTTATATATACGGAAGAATTACCAGACCCATCTTATTGCCCGTATGAATACGGATTTCCGAAATGATATTAGTAAAAAGATCCTGCGGGAATCTTTTGAAACGAATGCAGGAACGGATACCGGCGAGTATTTATCCTGGTATACAAACGATGTCAGAGAAGCTGAAAATCAAGGATTCCAAGTATTTTACAGCTGCATGAATACCGCACTTAGTCTTTTGATGGGATCCATTTCTCTGATTTTTATTAAGTGGGAATTATTGGCAGTGACGCTGACCGTATCCAGTATTTCTATGTATGTAAGTACAAGATTCAGTGATAAGGTGGAAAAATATGCAGGTAAAGTATCGGTGGCAATGGAACGGTATACGGACAAAGTGAAAGAGCAGATTGCAGGTATCGGCGTATTAAAAGCCTTTGGAAATCCGAATAAATTTCATAAAGAAATCATGGATGCAGGAGAAGCGTTTGAGAAAGAAAAGTGTGATTTTGCAAAGAATAAGGGAAAAGAAAATTATAAATCAACGGTAATCAGTATCTTGGGAATCAATGTAATTAATATCCTGACTTTTGTTCTTTGCGTACTGAGGATCATCTCACCTGAAATCATTTTCGGAAGTCTGAATCTCACAAATCAAGTAGGAAATGCTTTTGATCAGCTGATTCAAGCAAGATTACAAATTGCAGGTTCAAGACCATATTTTGCAAAAGTTGAATGTGAAAATATTTTAGCAGAAAAAAGGTACAAGCAAAAGCTTCCTGCACTCGAGAAGGAAATTGTCCTTGAAAAGTTAACTTTTTCCTATGGGGAGAAAAAGGTATTCGAAAATATCAATTATACATTTGAAAAGAATGGGAAATATGCCCTTGTAGGGAAAAGTGGAAGCGGAAAAACTACACTTATGAAGATTTTGCTCGGGCAGCTGGGAAATTATCAAGGAAAAGTCTACTATGACGGAGTAGAAATGTCTTCTTTTGATGTAGATACTTATTATGAGCAGATAGCATATATCGAACAGGATGTATATCTTTTTGATTGTTCCATAAGGGAGAATATTACCCTTGGAAGTGATTTCCCAGAAGAAAAAATGCAGGAAGTCTTAAAAATGAGTGCATTGCAGAATGATATGAATGCATTTCCGGACGGATTGGATACGAAAGTAGGAGAGAACGGTAAAAACTTGTCCGGAGGGCAGAAACAGAGAGTTGCCATAGCACGGGCATTGATTCATAATCGAACCATTCTCTTTGTAGATGAAGGAACATCGGCATTAGATAAAGAAAACGCTGCCGTCGTGGAGGAAGCTTTACTGGCGTGTCCGACACTTACACTGATTCTAATTACCCATCATTTGAAAAAAGACACTATTCCTTTATATGATAAAGTTTACAGCCTTTAGCCGAGGGGACGATCCTTCCGTCACGACCATCGCCCATTGGTTTGAGCTACAGCGATACAGGAATTATATGACGTCAACTATATTCTGGGTGGAATTGGGGCAGCATTCTATGATACAATAAAAATGGTATTAAACTATTTTATTTTGGCGATAGAAAATTATTGCACAGCCATTATAATGGCTCTTTATAGTATTGATATCTATTTGCAATCTTGGATTTGAGGGATATTCAATGGAAGAAATGTGTGTAAATAAAAAATCATTTAAAATTATCAAATTATTAGGTCATGGGAAAGGGGGATATTCCTATCTTGTAACAGATGGGAAAAAAGAATATGTACTAAAACAAATTCACCATGAACCATGTGACTATTATCAGTTTGGAAACAAAATCGAATCGGAAATAAAGGATTATGAGCGTTTAAAAGAGATTGGAATCCGAATGCCAACGATGTTGGATGTTGACATCGAAAAGGAACGAATTTTGAAAGAGTACATAAAGGGAGACACCATATTTGATTATATACTACGAAATGAGATGAAACCGGATTTTATAGAGCAGATGAAAGAAATGTGCGCATGTTTGTATGCAGCAAATACGAATATTGATTATTTTCCAACTAATTTTGTGGTACAGGAAGATAAATTATACTATATTGATTACGAATGTAATGATTATATGGAAGAATGGAATTTCGAAAATTGGGGAATAAAATATTGGTCACAAACAAAGGAATTTTTGGAATATGTTAATAAGTAGAAAGATTAAGGGCAGATTTCACTACTTCTCTCGGAGTCATTCCCATTCGGATTGCAGATGACTATGCATTTCTCTGACATCTGAGGAAAGATTCATATTTACAATATTGCTTTTTCTATAGTACAATTTATCAGAATGAAGTATTCTAATATTGACTTTGCAATAAGTGTAAGATATATTGGAAGACAATTGGATTACGAATTGTATAAATATGAGGTATTTAAACCATGAGAAAACTAGCTTTAAGCGATGATATTTTATTAAAAGTGGACAAACCCGCAAGATACATCGGAAACGAAGTGAATTCTGTAGTGAAGAATCCGGATGAAGTTACAATTAGGTTCGCCTTTTGCTTTCCAGAGGTTTACGAAATAGGCATGTCACACCTCGGTCTTCAGATCCTCTATGACATGTTCAACCATCGTGATGACGTCTGGTGTGAGCGTGTCTTTTCGCCGTGGGTGGATCTTGACAAGATCATGCGGAAGGAACATATTCCGCTTTTTGCTCTGGAATCCCAGGATCCTGTGAAAGACTTTGATTTTCTTGGCTTTACACTCCAGTTCGAGATGTGCTATACTAACATTTTACAGGTGCTGGATCTTTCCGGGATCCCGCTTCACACCGAAGAACGTACTCTGGATGATCCTTTTGTCATCGGAGGCGGTCCCTGCGCCTATAATCCGGAGCCGCTGGCGGATTTCTTCGACATGTTCTACATCGGAGAAGGAGAAGTGGTTTATGATGAGCTTTTTGATGCATATAAGGAATGGAAACATTCCGGCAAGGACCGGACTTCATTTCTGGAAATGGCTGCGGAGATTGAGGGGATCTATGTGCCTTCTTTCTACCGTACCGACTACAATCCGGATGGAACAATCGCTGCATTTACACCGGTAAATGCACATGCGAAGGAGAGAATCCGCCGTCAGGTAGCGGCAGATATGAGTACAACAACCTACCCGCTGAAGCCCATCGTACCATTTATCAAGGTAACACAGGACCGGGCGGTTCTTGAGATTCAGAGAGGATGTATCCGAGGATGCCGTTTCTGTCAGGCAGGCATGGTGTATCGTCCGACGAGACCGCGGGATATCAACATGCTGAAAGAGACCGCAAAAGCGATGCTCCGCAATACGGGACATGAAGAAATCACTCTGAGTTCATTAAGCTCCAGTGATTATAATGAATTAGAAGAAATCGTTAATTTCCTGATTGATGAATTCCATGGGCAGGGTGTGAATATTTCCCTTCCTTCCCTTCGAATTGATGCCTTTTCGCTGGATGTCATGAGCAAAGTTCAGGATATTCGCAAGAGCAGTCTTACGTTTGCCCCGGAAGCCGGTACGCAGCGGATGCGAAATGTGATCAATAAAGGTCTTACGGAAGAAGAAATTCTGGAAGGAGCGGGACAGGCCTTTGAAGGCGGCTGGAATAAGGTGAAGCTTTATTTCATGCTGGGGCTGCCCACCGAGACAGAGGAAGATATGGAAGGAATCGCGGTCCTTTCTGATAAAGTTGCCCGCAGATATTACGAGATTCCGAAGGAACAGCGCAATGGGAAATGCCAGATCACGGCCAGCAGTTCGTTCTTTGTACCAAAGCCGTTTTCTCCGCTTCAGTGGGCTCAGATGTGTCCTGCCGACGAATATGTTCGCCGAGCTGGAATCGTTCAGGAAGCGATGCGCAACCAGCTGAACCGGAAAAGCCTGCGCTATAACTGGCACACGGCTGAGCTCACGGTGCTGGAAGGCGTATTTGCCCGCGGGGACCGGAAGATGGGCACGGTTCTGGAAGAGGCCTACCGTCTTGGATGTATTTACGATTCCTGGAATGAATATTTCCGCTATGATCTGTGGATGCAGGCGTTTGAAACTACAGGAATCGATCCGGATTTCTACAATCTGCGCAAACGGGAAGCGGACGAGATCTTCCCATGGGATTTTATCGATTGTGGCGTGACCAAGTCCTTCCTCAGAAAAGAGTGGGAGAGAGCCATGAACGGGGAAGTGACCCCGAACTGCCGCAGACAGTGTTCCGGCTGCGGCGCTGCAAGCTATGGAGGAGGTGTCTGCTATGAAGGCAAGAATTAAATTCCGCAAAAACGGTATCATGAAATTCATCGGACATCTGGACATTATGCGCTATTTTCAGAAAGCGATCCGCCGTGCACAGATACCGATCGCATTTACCGGAGGCTACAGTCCGCATATGATCATGTCCTTTGCAAATCCGCTCGGCGTCGGTCTTACAAGTGACGGAGAATACTTTGACATCGAGCTCACCGAACCGATCGCCAGCAAAGAAGCCATCCGCCGTCTGAATGAGCAGATGGTAGAAGGTATGGAAGTGACCGGCTTTGTGGAAATTCCGGATGACAAGAAAAGCAAAGGGATGACGATCGTTGCCGGGGCAGACTACCTTTCAATAGTAAAAAAAGGCGTTCTTCCGGAAGGATGGCAGAAGCATCTCGAACACTTTTATGCGCAGGATGAAATCTTTATCCTTAAAATAACAAAGAAAAGCGAAAAGGAAGTCAACATACGTCCCATCATTTATGATCTTCATCCTCAGGGTGAAGGAATCTACATGCGGGTTGCGGCCGGAAGTGTGCAGAATCTGAAACCGGAACCTGTTCTGGAAGCCTTCCTTGAATATATGAATATGCTCGGTGAAGAAACGGATGGGATTGAATTTGCCCATCATCGGCTGGAAACGCTGGCCAATACCGGAAGTGAAGAATATCCGGACTTTGTGCCGCTTTCTGCTCTTGGAACGGAGATTATCTGACCAATGGAACGAAAATTATTGATAACCGAATGTCGGGGACACATCCTGACCGCACTTCAGGAGGACGGGAAAATTGCAGAATTGCATTACAGTCCCTTACGTGATACAAAAGCATGCAGAATCGGTGAGATCTATATCGGAAAAGTCCGGAAGATTCTTCCGAATATCAACGGTGCATTTATCGAAATAAAAAATGGTGTAGAGTGCTACTATTCACTCGAAGAAAAAGCAGAGCCGTATTTTACGGACAAACATGGCAAAAAGAACCTGAATGTGGGAGATGAGCTTCTGGTTCAGGTGCGCAAAGAGGCAGTCAAGACAAAGCAGCCTACGGTGAGCGGCGATCTGAATTTTGTCGGGAAATATGTAATCCTCAGTTCCGGGAACCGTCAGATCGGCGTTTCCGCAAAGCTTTCCCGGGATCAGAGAGAACGGCTGCTTGCACTTGGTCAATCATTTGCCGACAAGGATTATGGAATGATTTTTCGAACCAATGCCGGCGAGGCACCGGATGACAGGATTCTTTCGGAAATACAGATGCTGGAAGAAGAGTTTCACCGCGTTCTTACATATGGTAAAAACCGTACCTGTTTCAGTTGTGTTTCCCATGTGCCGGATGATTGGCTTTTATCGCTTAAGAATCTTTATCGACAGGGGCTTACGGAAATCCTTGTCGATGCCGTTACCCAAAATGGACTGCTTTACAATAAGACAGAAGCATTTCTTACGCAGGAACAGCCGGAAGACCTGAAGCTTCTTCGCGCGTATACGGATGCGTCCTATCCACTATGCAAGTGTTACAGTCTCGAGAAAGTGACTGATGACGCGCTTTCGGAAAAAGTATGGATGCCCTCCGGAGCCTATCTGGTGATCCAGCCAACGGAGGCACTTACTGTGATCGATGTGAATTCCGGGAAATGCCTGAAAAAGAAAAAACTATTTGCAGACATCAACCGGGAGGCTGCAAAAGAAGCCGCAAAACAGATCCGGCTTCGCAATCTGTCCGGTATCATTCTCATAGATTTCATCAACATGGACACGGAAGCGGAAAAAAATGAATTATTACACGAACTGCAGATGCTCCTTTCCATGGATCCGAATCCCGGTCATGTAGTGGAAATGACTAAACTGCAGCTCGTTGAGATTACACGAAAAAAAATCAGGAAAACACTGAAGGAGAGTTTATATGGCTAAGAAAGAAATTAAAACGAATGCGATGCGTATTCTGGACCGAATGAAGATTCCATATAAGTTCCAGGCGTATGAGTGTGATGAATTTACAGACGGGATCGAGACGGCGGACAAACTGAATCTTCCCCATGAACAGGTATATAAAACCATCGTCACGACCGGCAAAAGCGGACAGCATTATGTCTTCGTACTTCCAATCGAGAAGGAAATTGACTTTAAAAAAGCGGCCAAAACCGTTGGCGAAAAATCTCTGGAAATGTTACATTTAAAAGAGCTGACACCCCTGACCGGCTATGTCAGAGGCGGATGCACCGCAATCGGTATGAAGAAACAGTTTCCAGTTGTTATAGATGAAACGGCATGTGCTTTTGAGGAAATTTATGTAAGTGCAGGCCGGATCGGTGCACAGCTCACCCTTGCGCCGGAAGGATTAAGAAAAGCGGCAAATGCAAAATTTGCAGATGTCATTCATACATAAGAGGAAAAGGAGGAAACCTTCAATGAAAAAGGTTGTAAAATTCGGTGGAAGCTCATTGGCTGATGCCGCACAATTCAAGAAAGTCGGTCAGATTATTCATGAGGATGAATCCAGACGATACGTGATCCCTTCTGCACCGGGTAAACGTTTCCCGGAAGATGTGAAGGTCACTGATATGCTTTATAAATGTTACGGTGCTGCGGTGCGTGAGAAAAACTTTACCAAACAGCTGGAAGAAATTCAACAGCGTTATCAGGGAATCATCGATGGCCTCGGGTTGGACCTTTCTCTGGATAAAGAGTTTGAAATTATCCGACAGAACTTCGGTCAGAAAGCAGGAAGAGAGTACGCCGCTTCCCGCGGTGAATACCTGAACGGTATTATTATGGCACACTATCTTGGATTTGAATTTATCGATGCGGCGGAAGTAATCGCCTTTGACGAAAACGGCAGTCTTCTTGTGGATCAAACGAATGACCTTTTGTCCGAACGTCTTTCGCATACTGAAAAAGCTGTTATTCCGGGATTTTATGGTGCAGATCCGAACGGTAATGTAAAAACCTTCAGCCGCGGAGGCTCAGATGTAACCGGCTCCCTTGTTGCAAAAGCGATCCATGCGGATATGTATGAGAACTGGACTGACGTTTCCGGATTCCTGATCGCAGATCCCCGTATCATCAAGAACCCAAAAGGGATTGAGACAATCACCTATAAAGAATTACGAGAGCTTTCCTATATGGGTGCGACCGTACTTCACGAGGATGCGATCTTCCCGGTACGAAAGGAGGGTATTCCGATCAATATCCGTAATACCAATGCACCGGAAGAAAAGGGGACGCTGATTGTAGAGGGCACCTGCCGCAAACCGAAATACACGATTACCGGTATAGCCGGAAAACGTGGTTTTGCTTCCATAACGATTGAAAAAGCAATGATGAACTCGGAAGTGGGATTCGGAAGAAAAGTCCTGGAGGTATTTGAAAACGAGGGAATCTCATTTGAACACATGCCTTCCGGAATTGATACCATGACGATTTTTGTTCAGCAGGATGAATTCGAAGAACATGAGCAGCGTGTCATTTCCGGAATACACCGTGCAGTAGAGCCGGATGATGTTGAACTTGAATCCGATCTTGCGCTGATCGCAGTTGTTGGAAGAGGAATGAAACAGACCAGAGGAACAGCCGGGCGTATTTTCTCTGCACTGGCTCACGCACACGTAAATGTGAAAATGATCGACCAGGGTTCCAGTGAGCTGAATATCATTATTGGCGTGAGAGAGCATGACTTTGAAGCAGCTATTCAGGCAATTTATGATATTTTTGTTAACACTCAAATCTAAATCTACAATTTTCTTGTAAAATATGCTATTCTTATTTCAGATAATATTTCTGGATAAGAAAGGATTTACAAATGAATATATTATTTTTTTTGAAACCAAAAGCAGAGCTTGCATTCGTCTATGATTATCATACACTCAGACAGGTAATGGAGATCATGGAATACCACAAATATTCGTCCATACCGATGATCAATCGGGACGGAAAATACATAGGCACCATTACAGAAGGAGATCTTCTCTGGGGAACGAAGTCCTTGAAACTTATGAATATCAAGGAAGCGGAGACCATCGCTATTACAAAGATTCATCGCAGACTTGACTACCGTCCTGTTCGGGCAGACTCGGATATGGAAGATCTGATCGAGCGTGCCATGGAACAGAACTTTGTTCCTGTTGTTGATGATCAGGATAATTTCATCGGTATCATAACCCGGAAGGATATCATCGGTTTCTGTTATGATAAATTAAAGGCATGCAGGATTGCTCTTTCTGAAAAAGCAGAACAGTAAATTTAGTATTTTTTCTAAAAACACTTGACTTTGTGCGGCATACTGGTATATAATTTACCAGTATGCCGCACAACGAGGTTAAAGCCCTGATTTTTCAGGCACCGTAGTTGGCGAGTAATGATAATAGGAGGTGCCATATGTACGCAATTATAGCAACAGGTGGTAAACAGTACAAAGTAGCCGAAGGCGATATCATTAAAGTAGAAAAGCTTGGTGTGGAAGCCGGACAGACTTATACATTTGACCAGGTTCTTGCAGTAAGCGGTGATGAGATGAAAGTCGGAACACCAGTCGTAGAAGGAGCAACAGTAGAAGCATCCGTAATCGGCGATGGAAAGGCTAAAAAGGTAATCGTTTACAAGTATAAGAGAAAATCAGGTTACCACAAGAAAAATGGTCACAGACAGCAGTACACAGCAGTTAAGATCGAAAAGATCAATGCTTAATTCTTATCTGTCATGATCAAAACAACAATTTATAAAAACAAGAGAAATGAATGCGTTGGTTTTAAGACATTCGACCATGCAGGAGCCGGAGACAGCGGACAGGATATCGTCTGTGCAGCCGTTTCCATGCTCGTAATCAATACCATGAATTCCATCGAAAGGTTTACGGATGCCCAGACATCCCAGGTTTCGGATGATACGAAGGGCATCATCGAATACAGACTGCTGAGCCGTCCGACGGAAGAGACAGAATTACTTCTGAATTCCATGATTCTTGGTCTTCAAAGCCTGGAAGATGACTCTGATTATACCACGTATATTGATTTAATATTTGAGGAGGTGTAAACCATGATGAAATTAAACCTTCAGTTTTTTGCTCATAAAAAGGGAGTTGGTTCTACAAAGAACGGACGTGACTCTGAGTCCAAGAGACTTGGTGCCAAAAGAGCAGACGGACAATTTGTAAAAGCCGGAAATATTCTTTACAGACAGCGCGGGACAAAGATTCACCCGGGTGTGAACGTTGGACGCGGTGGAGACGATACATTATTTGCATTAGTTGATGGTGTGGTTCGTTTCGAAAGAAAAGGAAGAGATAAGAAGCAGGTTTCTATCTATCCGGTAGCTGAATAAGCAGATTTTACATGAGGCTTCAAACTTTTGGGTTTGAGGCCTTGTTTTGAATTGGAAAGGAGTATTTATGTTTGCAGACAGAGCTAAAATATATATCCGGTCGGGAAAAGGCGGAGACGGACATGCCAGCTTTCGACGGGAATTATATGTTCCGAACGGCGGTCCCGACGGCGGCGATGGCGGACGCGGCGGGGACGTAATCTTTGAAGTAGACAAAGGATTAAACACCCTTGCAGACTTCCGTCACAAAAGAAAATTTACAGCTCAGGACGGAGAACCGGGCGGCAAGAGACGCTGCCATGGAAAAGATGCGAAAGACATCGTTTTAAAAGTACCTGAAGGGACGATCATTCGCGAAGCTGAGACCAATAAGATCATTGCGGATATGTCTGGCGATAACACACGCCAGATCGTACTGAAGGGCGGCAAGGGCGGTCTTGGAAATATGCATTTTGCCACCGCCACAATGCAGGTTCCCAAATATGCGCAGCCGGGAAAACCGGCACAGGAGCTTTGGGTGAATCTGGAACTGAAAGTCATCGCAGATGTAGGACTGGTCGGATTTCCGAATGTCGGAAAATCAACCTTTCTTTCCCGCGTGACAAATGCACAGCCTAAGATCGCCAATTATCATTTTACAACGCTGACTCCGAATCTTGGTGTTGTGGATCTGGAAGGCGCAAAGGGATTCGTAATCGCCGATATTCCAGGTCTGATCGAAGGTGCATCCGAGGGTGTTGGACTTGGACATGAGTTTCTCCGCCATGTAGAGCGTACCAAGCTGATGATTCATGTCGTGGATGCCGCGGGAACCGAAGGACGTGACCCGGTGGATGATATTTATAAGATCAATGCGGAATTGAAAGCATATAATGAAGAAATTGCCTCCCGCCCACAGGTAATTGCAGCGAACAAGATCGATCTGATCTATTCGGAAGATGAAGATCCTATAGAACGTCTTCGCAGCGAATTCGAGCCACAGGGAATCAAAGTATTCCCTATCTCCGGTGTAACCGGCGAGGGCTTAAGCGACCTTTTGTATTATGTGAGCAGCGAACTCCAGAATATGGACGAGAAACCCATCGTATTTGAACAGGAATACTTCCCGGAGGAAGAGCTGATTCATATCGATCTTCCATATACTGTCGAAATAATTGATGATATGTACGTTGTTGAAGGTCCAAAAATAGAGAAGATGCTGGGTTATACAAATCTGGATTCTGAAAAGGGATTTGCATTCTTCCAGAAATTCCTGAAAGAAGCCGGCATCCTTGAAAAGCTGGAAGAAGCCGGTATCCAGGAAGGTGACACGGTTAAAATGTACGGGCTTCAGTTTGAATATTATCGTTAAATTTCGTTGACTTTATTAAGAAAGGGGATTACTATGACATCTAAGCAAAGAGCATATTTAAAAAGTCTTGCCATGACAATGGATCCGATTCTTCAGATCGGGAAATCCAGTGTAACGCCGGAAGTGACTGCATCTGTGGCAGAAGCACTGGAAGCTCGTGAACTGATCAAAATTCATGTACTGCAGAACTGTGCAGATGATGTTCGTCAGCTCGCCGAGATTCTTGCAGAACGTACCCATTCTCAGGTAGTTCAGGTAATTGGCAAAAAAATCGTATTGTATAAAGAAGGCAAGGACGAAAAAAAGAAGATCGTTCTTCCTTAATTGTATGTTTATAAAATGATGAATGCAATGGAGAAATAAAGTATGAAGATAGGGATAATGGGTGGGACTTTTGATCCGATTCATAATGGTCATCTAATGCTGGGAGAGTACGCATATCGTGATTATGAGCTGGATGAAGTATGGTTTCTTCCGAACGGGAACCCGCCTCACAAAAATAATCCGGCAATTTTAAAAAGCACAGATGATCGTGTAAAAATGACAGAACTTGCAATTGCAAATGTGCCGTATTTCCGCATCAGCACCTATGAAACTGACCGGACGGAACCTTCCTATTCCTATCAGACAATGGAGCATTTCCGTAGTGTTTACCCACAACATGAATTCTATTTTATTTTAGGCGCGGATTCTCTGTTCGACATTGAAAAATGGAGGAATCCAGATCAGTTTCTGAAGCTTGCAACCATACTTGCTGCTTACCGTGATGATGCGGATAACAGCCGGAAATTGAATGGAAAGATTGAATATCTGAATCGAAAATACGGAGCCGATATTCGTCTTCTCCGAACTCCATTACTGCATGTTTCCTCCCATGAAATCAGAGAAGCAATAAGAAATGGTAATATGAAAAATATTCCTGTTCCGAAAGCAGTACTGAATTATATAGAGGATCAACATTTATACCAGGGTGATGAATATGACAGAAACATTAATGAAAATGAGTAAAAAACTTAAAGGAGATTTGGATAAAGAGCGTTATGAACACACGATCGGCGTGATGCATACAGCTGGATGTCTTGCAATGCGTTATGGATGTGATTTAGACCAGGCACTCACGGCAGGTTTATTACATGACTGTGCCAAATGCATTCCAAATGAAAAAAAGATTGAAATGTGCAAAAAATATCACTTGCAGATTTCCGCTGCCGAACTTGCGAATCCCGGACTTCTTCATGCAAAACTCGGTGCATATGTCGCATGGAAAAAATTTCAGATTGAAGATGAGGAAATTCTGCGCGCAATTGCTTCGCACACAACAGGTCGTCCCGCTATGAGCCTGTTGGATAAAATCATATACATTGCAGATTTCATTGAGCCCGGACGTACAGAAGCACCGAATCTGCCGGCAGTAAGAAAACTGGCTTTTTGTGATATAGACGCATGCCTTTACAGAATATTGGAAGATTCTCTCTCATATCTGGAGAATAAAGGTGTAACCGTAGACCCTATGACTGAAAAGACTTTTTTATATTACAGAGATTTAAATAAAGGTGAATCTTCTGATGATTCGCCGGAAAGGATGGAAAACTGATGCAACAGAAAGATATATCCAGAAATATGGCGAAAATTGCCTGTAATGCGATTTCAGATAAAAAAGGAGAGGATATCCGTGTAATCGACATCTCACAGATATCCGTGCTCGCTGATTACTTCATTATTTCAAATGGTTCCAATGAAAGCCAGGTCCGTGCAATCGTTGATAACGTAGAAGAACAGATGTATAAAGCAGGGTATCAGATCAGGCAGAGAGAAGGATATGGGAGCGGAGGATGGGTTCTTCTTGACTTCGGCGATATTATCGTCCATGTCTTTGATAAAGAAAACCGTCTGTTCTATGATCTGGAACGAATCTGGCGTGACGGAAAGCAGATCAGTGTAGATGATCTATAGACAATAAATATATATCATATATATAGAAAAGAGCTGGCTCCCGGCGGAATAAAGCCCGGATCCAGCTCTTTTTCAAACATTTCTTATTATTTCATAAACCGCATAACGGCAATTACTTTTCCAAGGATCTCAACATCCTTTAAGATAAATGGCTCCATATTATCATTCTCCGGCTGGAGACGAATCACACCTTCTTCTCTGTAAAATGTCTTGACCGTAGCACCGTCATCTACTAAGGCTACAACCATATCTCCGTTAGAAGCAGTGTTCTTTTTCTCGACAACAACATAATCACCGCTCAGGATTCCTGCATTGATCATACTTTCCCCGCGAACCTCCAGCATGAACACCTCATTATTCGGCATACGTTCGACCGGAAGCGGGAAGTAGTCCTCAATATTCTCCTGTGCAAGAAGCGGCTCCCCTGCAGCCACACGTCCCAGAATCGGCACCTGTACCATCTCACGTCTGGTAAGATTGAAATTCTCATCCAGTATCTCAATTGCTCTCGGTTTTGTAGGATCTCGCCGAATATAACCGTTCTTCTCAAGGGTTTCGAGATGAGAATGAACGGAAGAAGTGGACTTTAGTCCCACTGCATCACAAATTTCACGGACTGAAGGCGGAAAACCGCGTACAAGTATCTGCGATTTGATATATTCCAAAATCTCCTCCTGTTTCTTCGTTATTCTACCATTACCCATATGTAAACCTCCTTAAATCCGTCACTCATTTGTAAGTTCAAGTACGCCTCAGCAATCCGCCGGAGGCTTTGTCTTCTTACATGATAAATAAATAATAACATATTCTCCGCCAAAAAGCAAACAAATGTTTTGAGAAAATATGTTCGATTAATTATTGACAAACATTTGTTCATGCGATATATTATTTACAGAACTTCTGTTCGGAACGTATTTTCGTATCAATAGACAAATAATGGAGTATAAGATTAGATCAGGGGGAATTTCAGATGAGCAGATATCAGGAAAAGCAGAATAGCGGAGCAGAAAGAAAAAAAGTCACCAACAGCCATAAGAAAGTTGCAGTCTCAAGAGGCAGAAGATCAAGGAACAGTGCCGGACGGTTCATGGTTGGAGTCATTGCCGTTTTGCTGATACTGGCATGCAGTTTTTCGTTCGGAAGCTTCTTTTCCAGTGCGCATGATGTGCAGGCGGAGACGGGTTCGGATCTGAAGTATTTCAAAAGTGTCCGGATTGAAAAAGGAGATACCCTCTGGACCATCGCTCAGACCTACTGCACAAGGGAAGAGGATTCCATCTATGATTATATGAATGAATTGGCACAGATCAATGGAATTGATTCTGCTTCCATGGATTATCTGCGGGAAGGAGATTATCTTACAATCGTATACTATGAAGCAAATCCGCTTTAATTTATAGACAAAAGATTGACAAGCTGCCATAATCAATCCTATACTGTTATGTATACAAATTTCGTTGGTTTAATATAGAAAAATACATGTATTATTTTATATCATGCATTGATTCAGATTTATCGAAGCAAAGGAGAAATTCATCATGAAGAAAAAACAAATCATAGCACTGGCAGTGGCAGCCGCTTTGTTCATCGTGACAGGTGCTGCAAGCGTTCTTACTCATGCGGCGGCAGGTCAGTTATTCGACAATTCTATAACAGATATGATTTTTAACACAGAAGACATGGGGTATGATTTCCCTGCCGAATCATTTATTGCTGTTGTTCGTGTTGAGGGGACAATTGAAGAACAGACAGAGACAAGTGCATTTGAAGCGTCTCAATCCTACCAGCATCTTACCACACTGGATTACATTGATGAACTGATGTATGATCCGGATAATGCCGGCGTCATGCTTTACGTAGATTCCCCGGGAGGAACTGCATATGAGTCCTCCGAACTACACGACAAATTAAAGGAGTATTCCGATACAACAGGACGTCCTATATGGGCTTATATGGCTCATATGGCGGCTTCTGGCGGTTATATGGCATCAGTGGCCGCAGATTATATTGCAGCCAACCAGGAGACGATGACAGGCTCTATCGGAGTAATCATATCAACATATGACATGACCGGACTTTATGAGAAACTCGGGATCCGTTATATCAGTATCACGAGTGGTCCAATGAAAGACAGCACAAAGATGACCGATGAGCAGATTCAGATGTATCAGTCCATCGTTGACGAATCCTATAACAGTTTTGTCGATAAAGTTGCTGAGGGACGTAACATGGCCCGTGAGGATGTTCTCACTCTTGCTGACGGAAGAATCTATTCAGCTGCTCAAGCTCTCGATAACGGCCTGATTGACGCAATAGATACCTATGACAATACACTAGACCGGATGATGGAAGAAATGGATTGTGAGATGATTTACGAGCTTCCAGAAGAATCTGATATGTTAGCAGGACTTTTTGCAAGAATCGAATCTCTAATACCGAAATCAGAAGCACAGACACTCAATGAGATAGCAGCGGAGAAAGAAAGTGGGGTATTGATGTATTATGCAGAATAAAAATACCGATTTCTCTGGAACAGATCAGGAATATGTCTACGCTGGTTTCTGGGTACGCTTTGCAGCATTTACGCTGGACAGCCTGATTCTTTTTGCCGGAACTTTGATTATCAAATTATTATTTTCTTTGATTTCATTGCTTACCGGCACATCTATATTTGATACGGAAATATTGTTTTCGTATACATTAAAGGACATCATAGTTTATGGATGCCATGCCACATACTTTGTACTTTTGACCTATTATACCGGAGCAACTCTTGGAAAAAAAGCTTTCAATTTAAAAGTAATTCCTTGTCGTTCTTTAAAAGACGAAAATAATGTTGATGATAATAATACAAATGAACAGCTTACACTGATCAATGTGGTTTACCGTGAAACAATCGGCAGATATCTTTCCGGAATCATTCTATATATTGGTTATCTACTTGCCGGATTAGATCAGGAAAAACGAGCTTTACATGATATTCTCTGTGATACACGTGTGATCTATACTAAAAAAGTAAAAATCTATCCTGAATATCAGCCACCGATTATGCCTGACCCCGGTTACAACATATCAAGTCAACAACCACTTGTAAATACAAGTGAATATGATAATTTTGATTATGATATTAATAACAGACCACACGAGTAGGGTGTGGTTTTGCGGGATCAATCTATACGACAAATACCGATTTTTCCAAAAGATTAAGATAAGGAGGAACCTATTTATGGCATCAGAGCCAAAAACATACCAGGATCAGCTCTATATAGATAATACTTTGCGTCTGCGTGAAATATTGCAGACAATGCCAGAATTTGCAAAGGATTATTTCCGTGCTGTAGAGCCAACAACATCACCTAAAACAAGGATTTCCTATGCTTATGATATCCGTGTTTTCTTTCAGTTTCTTCTGGACGAGAATCCGGCTTTTAAGAATTATAGTATGAAGGATTTTACACTTAGTGATCTGGATCGACTTACACCGATGGATATCGAGGAATACCAGGAATATCTGAAGGTTTATCGTCCCAAAGACGGGCGACGCATCACGAACGCTGAGAAAGGCCTTTCACGCAAAATGTCGGCGCTCAGAAGCTTCTACGGATATTATTTTAAACGGCAAATGATCAGTAATAATCCGACTTTATTAGTCGATATGCCTAAACTCCATGAGAAGGCAATCATTCGTCTGGATACAGATGAAGTTGCTTCCCTTCTGGATTATGTGGAATCCTGCGGCGTGAAGCTGACCGGCCAGGCCCGTGTTTATTATGAAAAGACAAAGGAGCGTGATCTTGCCATTCTTACCTTATTGTTAGGTACCGGAATACGTGTTTCGGAATGTGTTGGTCTTGATCTGGGCGATGTGGATTTTAAGAATAATGGAATCACAGTAACCAGAAAAGGCGGAAACCAGATGGTGATTTATTTTGGCGAGGAAGTGGAAAAAGCCCTGCGTACTTATATGGAATCCAGCAGGAAAGCCGTTAATCCTCTGCCAGGACACGAAAATGCCCTCTTCCTCTCCACTCAGCGGAAAAGGATGGGTGTACAGTCTGTGGAGAATATGGTCAAAAAGTATGCCCGTCAGGTAACACCGAATAAGAAGATTACCCCTCACAAGCTCAGAAGCACCTATGGAACCGCTTTATACAAAGAAACAGGCGATATTTATCTGGTTGCTGATGTACTTGGCCATAAGGATGTAAATACGACGAAAAAGCATTATGCGGCCATTGACGAAGACCGGCGCCGAAGTGCTGCTGACATCGTGAAGCTCAGAGAGCCGTAATGTTGTATTACACAAAAAATTCTTCCCAAATTACGTGAAAAAAAACAGCACCACTCCTGTTTCCAGGAATGATGCTGTTTTTTTTTCACGAAAGTCCCAAAATCAATGATTATTTCTTAGCCAGTTCATACATTGCAGCTGCTGTAACCTGTGCTGCACGGATCAGCTGCTCAACGGCAACTCTTTCGTTCGGCTGATGGATCACATCCGGTTCTCCCGGGAATACTGGTCCAAAGGCAACCATATTCGGAAATTCTTTCGCGTAGGTACCGCCTCCGATGGCGATCGGTTCTCTTTTATCTCCTGTTTGTGCCTCGTAAACTTTCACCAGTTTTGAAACAAGCTCTGAGTCCTTCGGAACATATAATAATTTATTGTTTGTTTTTTTCAGAACATCAAAGTTGTAACTGTTGATCCGATTGATTACTTTATCGTCGATCACTTCGGCATCTCCGTTTTTCGGATAACGGATATCCAAAGTAAAGGACATTTCTTCCCCATCATATTTTACAACACCAAGATTGACTGTCGTTTCACCGGTTTCCTCATCCTGATACAGAATATCGAGTGATTTTCCATTTGTTTCATTTCCGATTTCTTCTAAAATAAAATTAACAAGCTGCTGGAAATCACCTCCAAAGTCATTTTCTTTGACTGCATTCAATAATTTTACTACAGCATTAACACCAAGTTCAGGTGTACTTCCATGTGCACTGAAACCGGTAGCTTCCACGATCGTCTTTCCGTTTTCTTCTGTGACAGTAATTCCTTCCTCAGGAGTAACTTTCAGCGGGCCATTTACAATCAGCTTGCATACCGGCGGAACAACGTTTGCGGCAACTCCGCCGCCAAAATATTCAACATCAATCTCGCCTTTGTTGTAAATCTTCGTTCCTGCAAGGAAATTGGACGTGCCTTTTTCACAGAAAATTGCCGGGAACTGCGCATCCGGCGTGAAACCGATCGTTGGCATTTCATAACCATTTTCTACATAGTATTTCACGCAGGAAGAACCACATTCTTCGTCAGAGCCAAATAACACACGGATTCTGCGGTCAATTGGAAGATTCAAATCACGAATTGCTTTTAGCGCATAGACAGCCATGATGACCGGTCCTTTATCATCCAGACATCCTCTGCCCCAGAGAACGCCGTCATGGATCTCTGCACCAAATGCCGGATGAGTCCATCCGTCTCCGGCAGGTACGACATCCACATGTCCGAGGATACCAACCATCTCTTCGCCTTCCCCATACTCAATCCATCCGACTCTGTTATCAGCCTGTCCTGTACGAAATCCCAATTTTTCACCGAGCGCCAGCACATCATCAAGGGCAGCCTTCGGTCCTTCTCCATAAGGAGCACCGGGAGCTGATTCTCCTCTCACACTCTCAATTCTCATATTCTGCTGGATAGACGCAATCATATCGTCCTTTAATTCCAGTACTTTCGCATTCAATGTTTCATAACTCATTGCAATATCCCTCTCTTTCATTCTTTCTTATTTTACCACATTTCTTATTTTACGCAAGCTGGGCTGAATCCAGAATTATTGTAAACGGTCCATCATTTATGAGGCTTACTTTCATATCCGCTCCAAACTGTCCTCTTTCAACGACGGGAACTACTTTTTTACATTCTTCTATGATATATTCATACATCTCATTCGCTTTATCCGGAGCGCCCGCCTCGATAAAGCTTGGACGATTTCCCTTCCGGCAGTTTGCGTACAATGTAAACTGCGAAATAAGAAGCATCTGTCCGCCCACATCTGCCAGAGACAGATTCGTCTTCCCATTCTCGTCCTCGAAAATACGAAGTCCGGTCATCTTCTTAACCATCTTATCCGCTATTTCTCTGGTATCATCTTCACCGACTCCGATCAGAACCATGAAGCCTTTGCCGATCTCGCCGATGATCTCACCATCCACTTTTACATTCGCTTCCGTCACTCTTTGAATTACGAATTTCATCTTGCTATCCTCTCATTATTTGTACTTGGCTGACTTTTAGAACTTCAGTCTATAGCTCTATCTTAACACGCCCGACTTGTTCAGGCAATCCTTCTTTCAAAAGAATTTCCCAAAGAATTTAGCACGCATTTATACTTGTAATTCTTTTATAAATGCGGTAACATTAGGGCGATATGTTTATGAAAATAAGGTGGTGATTGACAATGAAATTACAACAATTACTGAGTTATACAAGGAAAGCTGTTGACGAATATGATATGATCCAGGAAGGCGACCACATTGCAGTAGGGATCTCTGGCGGGAAGGACAGTCTCACACTCCTTTACGCAATGCAGGGACTTAGAAGATTCTATCCGAAACATTTTGAACTGAGCGCAATTACTGTGGATCTCGGATATGAGAAATGCGATTTCTCGCAGGTAACGGAACTGTGCAAAGAACTTGATGTTCCATATCAGATCGTGAAGACAGACATTGCCCGCATTTTGTTCGATGAGCGTAAGGAGTCCAACCCCTGTTCGCTCTGTGCAAAAATGCGGAAGGGTGCTTTAAACGAAGCGGTAAAAAAGATGGGATGCAATAAAGTTGCCTACGCGCATCACAAGGATGATATCATTGAGACGATGCTGCTCTCCCTCATTTTTGAAGGAAGGTTCCATTCCTTCTCTCCGAAGACTTATCTGGACCGAATGGATTTAAGCGTCATCCGCCCGATGATGTTTGTGGATGAGATGGATGTGATCGGTTTTCAGCATAAATACAATCTGCCTGTTGTAAAAAGCCGATGCCCGGTCGACGGATTTACCAAGCGTCAATATGCAAAAGATCTGGTTCGAGAACTGAATCAGGCTCATCCGGGTGCGAAGAATCGCATGTTTACGGCGATTCTAAACGGAAATATTGAAGGATGGCCGCCGCGAACGCCGCATACCCGTTAATCTTTAAAGAGGAACCTCTCACAGTGTGTGAAATGTTCCTCTTTGTAGATTTTTAGAATAATTCTTTTTTCCCTTTTTTGTACGATTCCAGAAGATGTGTCAAAACCTGAATATCTTCCTTGATCTTCTTTCCGTCATCCGTGTCTCCCACGAGGAGCCGGTGCGGTTCAGTCTCAAACATCTTGGATGTAGACTCGATATCTTTGTTCTCCTCCAGAACCTTCTCCACACTTTCAAACGGTTGATGTGCCTTGATTCGCATTCCATGAGAATTATAGATCAAAGTATATCCTGCAATACCGGTCGTTTTATGATAAGCTTTGCTGAATCCTCCGTCAATCACGATCAGCTTGCCGTTCGCGCGTACAGGCTTCTCTCCTTTTTCTGTCTTAACCGGTGTATGTCCGTTAATGATATGCGAAATGTCGGAATACAAGTGAAATTCACGCAGGATCATATTGCAGGTCTTTTCGCTATAATAATGCTTATAGTATGGATTCGTCTCCTCATGCCATGCTTCCTTATCGGCAATAAACGTACGCTCAAAGGTTTTTACATTTCTGCCTGATAGAGGAGATTTTCTTCCGCACCACAGGTACCACATGAAATCAAGGTCCCACTGGGATGCCTGTGCTGACCAGGCCTTTCTGGCAATCTTTTCTGCGTAATCCAGATAGGATTTGCCGGTATAAATGCAGCCTCCGAATTTGACTCCATCAAAGTTTCCCTCTTCATCCAGAGGAATGCATCCGTGGTAGAGCAGGTTTCCGTTGTAACATTTGTACATGCATCCTTTGTCATATAAAAATTTCACATGCTCATGCAGGCGGTGGCTGTTTACGAAAGCAAACCTTAGATTATCCATGACTTCCTGTTCTGCCTCTGAAAGCACATATGCGTTTGTCGGGTCGACAGTCGGAAAGAAGGTATCCTTCATTTGATAGACCGTTCCCTCACTTTCAATCGTCCCATTCTCATAATTTATTTTATCAAGAAGCAGGCGTCCCTCCATCTCATATTCCGGACGGCGCATGATGATCTGGCCCTCCAGCTTAAACAGAATCACCGAAATCGCCTTCAGTGCAGCTTCCATCGGCGGCAGATCAGGATAAGTCTTCTCCGCGAATAAAGTCAGCGATCTCAGACTAATCCCATATCCGTTCTCCAACGTTTCAATACAACTGTATTTGATATTATTCCGTACAACAGATGCAATGCAGGCATCGCTTCCACAGGCTGCACCCATCCAAAGAATATCATGATTGCCCCATTCCAGATCAAGCGAATGATACTTCATGAGCAGATCCAGAATCTTATCTGCATTCTCTCCTCTGTCAAAGATGTCGCCTACGATGTGCAGATGATCTACCGCAAGACGTTTGATCAGTTCTGCAAGAGCAATAATAAATTCTTCCGAGCTCTCAATTCCGATAATGGTATCCAGTATTTTTTTGTGATACAGGATCTGGTTGTTGTCTTCATCCGGCATAAAATGCAGAAGTTCATCAATAATATATCCAAATTCCTCCGGAAGTGCTTTACGTACTTTCGAGCGCGTATATTTGGAAGAAACCACTTTTGCCAGCTCAATCAGGTAGTTCAGCATCAGGCGGTACCAGTCTTCCGTAATTCTTCCCTCCCGCTTCATACGGTTCATCTTCTCACGGGGATAATAGATTAATGTGCAGATCTCATCGCGCTCTTTCAAGCTGAGCGAATCTGCCCAGAGTGCATCAACCTTTTCGCGTATGACCCCGGAACAATTATTTAAAATATGGAGAAACGCTTCGTATTCGCCGTGCAGATCACTCATGAAATGCTCCGTACCCTTTGGCAGATTAATGATTGCATTCAGGTTAATAATTTCACGACAGACCGCCTGCCTGGTCGGATATTTTTCTTGTAAAAGATTTTTAAACAAATTCTCTGTTTCCATTCTCACTCCTATATGTATATTTGATCTCAATCAGATTCTTGGATCTGTTACGGATTCTCGAAGCTCGATCAATGCTTCAAGTGCTTTCACAGTTCCTTCAATTCCTAATTCAGAGCTGCAGATACTGATGTCATAGCTTTCTGCATCTCCCCATTTTTTATTCGTAAAATAATTATAGTAACTTGCACGCTTTTTATCTGCTTTCAGAATCATATCCTTGGCTTTTGCATCCGTGATGTCATACATTTTGGCAATTCTCCGGACTCTGCTTGTTAAGTCCGCATGAATGAAAACACTCATGACATTATCATAAGATTCCAAAGCATAATCTGCACATCTTCCAACAAGGACACATGGCCCTTCATCTGCAATCTTCTTGATTGCTTCAAATTGTGCTAAGAACACTTTATGATTCAGCGGCATATCTGCAAAAGCTCCTGTTGCATAGCCTCCAGAATAAGTATCCATTACCAGCGAATACAAAAAACTGTTCGTCGGTTTTTCATCATGAGTCTCAAAGAGTTCCTGACAGATTCCGCTTTCCTTTGCAGCAATATCCAGCATCTCTTTATCATAAAGCTTTACTCCAAGATCTTCTGCCAGACGTGTACCAATCTCTTTACCGCCACTTCCAAACTGTCTTCCGATTGTAATAATTGTATTCAGGTTTTTCATATCAGTCACACTCCTTTTCTTATGCATATTATATAACAAAGTGCGAATATTGTATAGACATTTTATCTATTTTGACGCATTCGTCCGAGTAAATCTTCAAAATATTCCGGAAGCGGCGCGTCAAATTCCATATATTCACCGGTTGTAGGATGTGTAATGCCCAGAATCTTTGCATGCAGCGTCTGTCCCTGCAGCTTAAAGGGACACTTCTGTGGACCGTATACGTTATCTCCGAGCAATGGATGCCGGATACTGGCCATATGAACACGGATCTGATGTGTTCTGCCAGTCTCAAGTCGGCAGGAAATATAGGTATAGTCTCCAAAGCGCTCGAGAACCTGATAATGCGTGACAGCCTCTCGTCCGTTCTGGTAATTAATACTCATCTTTTTCCGATCGACCGGATGTCTCCCGATAGGCGCGTCAATCGTACCGCTGTCTTCCTTCAGATTCCCGCAGACAATAGCATGATAGACCCGCTTGATCGAATGCACTTTTAATTGCTCTGCAAGTTTCTGATGAGCCTGATCATTTTTACAGACAAGAAGGGATCCGGTTGTGTCCATATCGATCCGGTGTACGATTCCGGGACGCATAACTCCGTTGATCCCTGAAAGGCTCTCGCCGCAGTGATACATCAACGCATTAACCAGTGTTCCGCTATAATGTCCTGCAGCCGGATGGACTACCATCCCTTTAGGCTTATTTACGATCAATATGTCATCGTCCTCGTAGAGAATATCAAGAGGAATATTCTCAGGAACAATATCAGGCTCAACTAGATCCGGGATTTCCACAGTGATCATATCGTCATAAGCCAGCTTATAATTTGCTTTCACTGCTTTTCCATTTACGTATACATGTCCATCTTTCATTAGTTTCTGAATATAAGAACGGGAAAAGCCGCTCATCTCATTTGAGAGATATTTATCGATTCTTTCCCCGTTTTCTGTTTCAATTTGAAATTCTTCTAACCGCATTTAAAAATCCTGCTTTCTCTGAATGAGATTCTTTTCTATATCTGATGTTCTTTCCGATATTGCCTTGAATAAATCATCAAATCTTCTTCCTTATAATAGAAAAAGATCAACAATACCAGTACAAAAAATGTGACGGTTACATAAATGTCGGCAACATTAAAAATCGGAAAATCGATCAGTGAAAAATAAAAGAAATCCACAACATATCCGCGCAGTAACCGGTCGATAAAATTCCCCGCCGCACCGGCTGCAAGGAAAACCATACAGAGCCTGAGCGGAAGATACCGACGTGTGACAGGTGTAAGGCTGTACAGATACACCATGATTCCAAGCACAACGACCGTAATAATCAGGAAAAAAAATCTCTGGTTCTGCATCATTCCAAACGCCGCACCTCTGTTTTCCAGATACTGCAGTTCAAAAACACCTTTCAAGATAACAACTGCCGGCTGATCTTTCAAAAATCGAAGTGCCAGAATCTTCGTATATTGATCCAAAAGCAGAAGTGCCAGAACACCGACCGCGGCACTGATATATTTTTTGAGTTTCTGATTCATGATGATGCTCCTTTTCCATTTACAAAATATAGCTATATATATTTATATACCAGGACATAGCATCTGCCCTTTTTCGTCTCTGAAATCATCCCCATATACCGGAATCTTCCCATCCCTCTTACGGAAATGATGTCGTTTTCTCTGACATGATATCCATTGCTTGTTATCAGCTTCCCGTTGACATATACACGAGCCTCTTCTATCAGAGGGGCCATTTTACTTCTGGAAGAATTCCACGCCAGGCTCAACAGTGAATCCAGACGCACGGATGCAACCGTACCTCTGATTTCCTCGTACCTTGGTTCATAATCAAATTCCTCTCTCTCGATCCGGACAGCCTGGACCGTTGTATGCCTGACACGAGTCAGTTCATTACAAATAAAATCTACCATACCGTCACAAGCAAAAAGATACGCCATTTTCTCTTGAATCAGAATATCTCCCAGCTTAGAACGTTCAATACCCAGATTCAACAATGCTCCAAGATAATCGCGATGCCCCAGATCTTCGGCAAATTTCCCGTTTAATGGAGAGATCTGTATTACGCTCATGGGATATTTTTCCAATATTTCGTCTTCATCAGTATACAAATAAAAAGCATCAGGTAGAAATGCAGCCATCTGACGCTCAGCAAATGCATAACCGCCAAAGGTTCTGAAGGGAACAGCCAACAAATTCTTTGGCGTTGTATGCAAAATATTTAATTCATTCAAATTCAGGAAATCGGTATACATTACGATTCCCCTTTGAAATGCCTGATTGGAAAGTTCCAAAAAACGTTTGCGAAGTAATTCTTCTTCCTTGTCCATTTCCATAATTCCTATGTATTAATAGCGATTCTGAATCGGAACATCAAAAGATGAGGTGTTCAGAATATCCTGAAGATCTCCGGAAATATCTACATTCGCCGGTGTGACAAGGAATATGAAGTTTGAGATCTTCTGAAGATTTCCATCAATTGCAAAAGTTGATCCTGATGTGAAATCTATGATTCTCTGAGCGACCTCAAGATCCATGCCTTCAAGATTCAAAATAACTGTACGTCCACCAAGAAGCGTCTCAGTAATCTCTCTGGTGTCTTCCATGTTGTTCGGTTTGATTACGCATACTTCCATAGCAGGTGCACTTTTTCTTGATGGCTGACGCATTGGAGTTACTTTATTATTGGTCGGACGAGAAGATCTTCTAGGTTCAAATTCTTCTTCCTCTTCATAAGAAGTATTGGCTTTTTCTTTCTTAAAAATTCCACGCTTCGGTTTTTCTTCTTCGTACTCGTCTTCAAAGTCATCTTCATCGAAGAAGTCATCCTCATCGTAATCGTCATCACCGTCTAATTTCATTACTTCCAAGAACTTATCTAAAACTCCCATTTTTACACTCCTATCTGTTGTATCAGTTTCTTATTGAACATAATTTCTTTCACCAAAAATTGCAGTACCAACTCGTATCATAGTTGCTCCCTCTTCGATTGCAATTTCAAAATCATTTGTCATACCCATGGAAAGAATGCTCATATTCACATTATCAACTTTTTCCTTTCCAATGTCAACAGATAATTTTCGTAAGTTTGCAAAATATTTGCGATTTTCCTCTGGATCACTTACAAAAGGAGCAATTGTCATTAAACCTTGTACTTTTATGTGCTGAAATCCGGCAATTTGCCTAACAAAGTCCGGAACCTCTTCCGGCATCAATCCGAATTTTGTTTCTTCTCTTGCCATATTTACCTCGAGAAGCACATTTGCAACGATACCTTTTTTCTCGGCTTCTCTGTCAATAGTTTCCGCAAGACGAATAGAATCAACGGAATGAATCAGCTCCGCCTTATCAATAATATACTTCACCTTATTGCGCTGAAGATGACCGATCATCTGCCAATGGATATCCTTCGGCATCACTTCATATTTATCCACCAGCTCCTGAACTTTATTTTCACCGAAATATCTGGTACCTGCACCATACACCTCTTCCAGCATTTCCACCGGTTTTGTCTTACTCACTGCGATCAAAGTCACCTCGTCACGGCTTCTCCCGGCACGTCTGCAGGCTTCACAAACGCGTCGTTCTACATCCATTAAGTTCTCTGCTACCATGTTTTGTCACTCCTTACTGACTTACTATATCATTTTCCCGGACGGAAGCTCCATCCAGAGCAATGTGATCATAATTGGACAGCCCATAGCTGTTTCCTTCTTCTATAATATAATACTCTTCGCTTTCACAGAGGATCTCAACCTGTTTAAATACGGCGTATCCCTTATTAACATTGTAAACCCCTTTTAGCGTTCCCGTTTTACTTAATGTAAAAGTCTCGGTTGACTCCGGACGTACCAGAACATCTCCGGCTTGGAAATCTCCCGGATCAAGATAAACCATACTATTTTCCACATCACGATAACACACATTTACATCAAGGAATTCTACAATAGAATCTCCTTTTTTATTTTTTGTCTGCCGAAGAACTCCTTTATTGTTAGAAGCCCCGCCTGTAGTCAGATAATCCTCAGGAACCAGATAGAATTCCTTTTCCGTCACAGCGGATTTCGGAATCTTAAGGCCTGATTCATCCTCAAGAATCAGTTCAATATCGAGATATCTGTCCTGTGCATATCGAATCATGGAATCAGTAAACTGGATATAACCGTAAGTCTCATCTTCTCCTCTTTTAAAAATACGCAGACTTCCCCACATCGTCTTATTATCTTTATCAAAACGGATTTTTACAGACAGCTTATCCTTATCGCCCATCTTTTTATACAGCATCTCTTCTGTCTCTTTATTGAGCTTAAATACAATACTCCACGCCTCACCGGTAACCAAACGATAAGCAGGCGAACCGGCACTGATTTTCGTGTTATTCAGAATCTCAGTCTGTGCATATCCTTCTTTAGAAAACTCATCTTCCGTGAGATCCTCCATGGACAATCCTTCATAACCGTCATAAGAATACTCGATAATACCGTCATCCTGAGTTTGGAATACCTGAAGTCCATCAATGCTTCCCTCTCCCAGTAGTGTATTGAGCTGGGTTACCCTGTTCTGGTTTGTATTACTTTGAAGCAAAGCTGTGGTTTCTTCCTTAAGGACTCGTACATCTTTAAAATTCTGCAATCGAAAATTTTCATGAAACGACTGAACTTTCATCAGTATACTGTTCCACTCATCCGTAGACAAATCCACTTCATCATTCGATTCCGTCGAAGAAGTATCTGCAATTTTATTCGTGCTCAGCGTATAGACATTGTTTCCGACTGCTACTTTCTGTCCGGCTTCGACAAAATAATTCACATATCCTTCCTGATCGGCATATACCAGATTTTCATCACGCAGTGCAATGCATGTAAAAGAAGTATTTTTTAAAATACTGCCTTCACGCACCTCATAAACAGCAATTCTGTCTTTGGTAAGATAGGTAAGAACCGTGACAACAAGGTAAATAAAAATGACACCAAAAAGTATCGTTCCAATATTCCAGGTTCCTTTTCTTTTATAGCGTTTCAAACTGATAACATCTTTATTCCTTCCAGCCAATACTTCAGCCTCCTCAATACCATAATGTCAAATTATTGATCTAATTTTTTCAGGGCAGCTCCGTTAAGGTAATTACATAGTCTTCCCTGATATCGTCCCTCTTGTTTCATTTTTGCAAATAATTCGTCCCTGAGTTTCCACCAGCTGTTTCCCCAATTGCAAAAAACAGAATCCTTCTCCGGAATCCTTGAAAAGAGCCGTTCCACAGCCATATTTTCAGGAATCAGTTCTAGAAAAGAAGCAACCCTTTCCAGGTATTCTTCTTTGGAACACAAACATATTCTACCATTTTCATACCAATCACACAATAAGGTATTTTTTGCAATATATAAAGAATGCAGTTTCACGATATCTATCCCAAGCGCAGTGAGAACACGTGCCGTTTCGCAGGCATCGTTCCTGTCATCTCCGGGAAGATTCAGAATCACATGGGCACAAATAGTAAACCCTTTGTATTCCTTAATCATCAAAACGGCATCAAGGAATTCCGCCAGCCCATGTCCTCTTCCTATTCGATCCAGTGTATGGTAATTAACGGTCTGCAGCCCCAGCTCAATGTTCATCTGGATCCCGGTCTCACGTTGAATGGCATCCATTACATCCAAATATTCTCTGTTCAAACAATCCGGTCTGGTAGAAACAGATATTTCCACGATATCCGGCACCGCCGCAGCCTCCCTAAGATACTTAGTGAAATGCTCCAACGGCTGAAATGTATTCGTATAATTCTGAAAATAAGCTATAAATTTATGTGCATGATATTTTTCTTCAATTCGTTCCTTGGTACGGAGAATCTGCTCAGAGACGCAGATCTGTGCGTCCATTGCTTCAAATCCCGTACCGGCTCCTGCACAAAACGCACATCCCGGCCCATCCACACGGTTCGGACAGGAGACCGGCAGATTTACGGGCAGTTTATAGACTTTTTCATGATATTTTTCTTTTAAATAATCAGAATAAGGATAATACAATCCTTTATTTTCAAACTTTCTTTCCTTTTCCATTATTCTTTCCTGTAGTTACTGTTTATAGAAACTATTTGCATCAGAGTGGTATAACTGCATTATTTACTGTACATACTAGTAGACAGAAACCATATAAGGAGGAAACTGTCATGAAATGGTTTGATAACACAGCTTTAACAATCGTAATTATTGGTGCACTTAACTGGCTTCTCGTCGGTATATTTCGCTTTGACCTGGTAGCCTACATCTTCGGCAACCTGTCATGGCTGTCACGAATTATTTATACGCTGGTCGGACTGTGCGGTCTTTATTTAATCAGCCTGTTCGGTCGTATAAACAGCATATCTGAATCATAGTAAAAAGGGGTATCCCACCAAATGGATGCCCCTCTTTTTATGTGATTTTCTCAATTAAAGATGTCATATCCTCATAAAGTGTTGATTTATCAGGTGCTCCCATCACGATGGATATATAAGGACGATTCTGTGAATCCCTTACAAGGAGGATTAGACAACATCCGGCTTCATCTGTTGTCCCTGTCTTACCGCCAACGATCGTAACATTATCCGGTTCTTCAACAACCCCTTTTGCATACAGATTGGTAGGCGTAAACGTCATCTCCTGCTGAGAACCGTCTGCCGCGGTATAGACTGCAGTATAAGAATCGCTGCTGATAATCTCTACAAAATGTTCATTTTTAATACATTCATTAAAAATCAAATATAAATCGTAAGCAGTAGTATAATGTTCATCATCATGCAGGCCATGCGGATTGGTAAAATGCGTATTATTCGCCATTAATTCTCTGGCACGGCTATTCATCATATTTACAAATGATTCTTCAGTTCCTGCTATATGTTCGGCGATGGCAGAAGCGGCATCATTCCCTGAATACAGAAGTAGTGCATTAAGAAGATCTTCTAATGTCCAGACTTCTCCTTCTCTCAGACCACACACCTGTGCATCGGAAGGAAAACTTGCAGCAGCGGCTGTTTTACTGATCGTAACCGTATCTTCCAGATTTCCATTTTCCAGTGCAAGAAGGGCTGTCATGATTTTTGTCGTACTTGCCGGATACAGTCTTTCATGGGACTGCCAGGAATAGAGAACATTTTTATTCTCCAGGTCAAACAAGGATGAAGCGTGTAACGCTGTATCCCCTTCATATCCTTCAAGCACCACATCCGTTTCAGCTACGCACAACTCTTCTGCATAAAGGGTGCTCTCATATAATTCTGCATTATAATGAGCTTTCTCAAATTCTGTTACGAGCGCTTTTGGTTCCCCCGAACAACCACTCAAGTACAGAAATGCGAAAGCCATACATCCGATCAAACATAGTCTGCCTTTACTTGTACATCTCACGCCAGTCTAAATCTCCTCTGTCAATTGCTAAAATCAGGATCTCCGCTGTTGCAAGGTTCGTAGCCATCGGAATATTGTGCATGTCACACAAACGGATAACATCGTTTACATCCGGTTCATGCGGCTTTGGATTCGATGGATCACGAAGGAAAATCAACGCATCGATCTCATTCTGTCCTATCTGTGCTCCCAGCTGCTGTTTTCCGCCAAGCGGCCCGGCGAGATACTTATGGATAGAAAGATTCGTGACCTCTTCTATCAAACGTCCGGTAGTGCCGGTAGCAAATAATTCGTGCTTACTTAAAATTCCTCTGTAAGCGATGCAGAAATTCTGCATTAAAGTTTTTTTGGAATCATGAGCAATAAGTCCTATGTTCATTTTCACCACTCCTTTATTGGTATTTTTTCGGCTGAAGGCCAACATTTAACACAAAACCGATTCCCATAAACATACTGACAAGTGATGTCAGCCCGTAACTGACAAAAGGTAACGGAATACCTGTATTTGGGAAAATTCCTGTAGCCACGCTGATATTGACGAACGACTGCACCGCTATCTGCGCGGCTATTCCGCAGCAGATGATTCGCCCCGCCATATCCTGTGCTTTAATCCCTATCAAAATACACTGTATTACTATTAATAATAACAGACCAATCACAATACAGCAACCCACAAAACCTAATTCTTCACCAACAATTGCAAAAATAAAGTCTGTCTGGGGCTCCGGTATATAATTTCCATTCTTCACAGATGTCGTCGTATTGTTGTTCAGCCCTTTCCCCGTGAGCTGTCCGGATCCAATCGCCATCATAGAATTGTTCTGCTGAAATGCCTGATCACTGGCATATTTTTCCGGCTCAAGCCATGCCAGAATTCGCTCCTGCTGGTAGTCTTTTAGGAACGGCTGATTCGGCTGTACCGCAATACTGATAAAAATCACTGCCGTTGGTATGAGGATTGCCAGCATTGTACCAATAAATTTATAGCTCAGTCCCGCGATATACATCATGACACAGAACACCAGAACAATCGATATCGTAGTAGACAAATCCGGCTGCATTACAATCAGAAGTGCGGTTGGAGCAAACAGTAATACAGCAGTTATAATCGTGCGAAAACTGTTGAGATCTTCCTCATGATTCATAAGAAATTTTGCAAAAAACAGAACCATCAATATCTTAGTGAGTTCCGAAGGCTGGAAATTGGTAAAATACAGATTGATCCATCTCTTCGCACCGTTTACTTCTGTGCCAAAAATCAATGTGATCACCAGCATCACAATATTAATCGCATAGATCATCCAGTATAAGTTCAAGACCCATACATAATCAATAAGTGATACGATGACCATAACGATCAGTCCCAGTACAAGACCAATGATCTGCTTATTCTGCACTGATTTCTGGGCACTTCCGATAACCAGAATTCCCAGAATTGTCAGCGCAACAACAGAAATGATCAGATTAAATTTGTAATCCTTCAAATGATAAGGTTTCGTTTTTTTTGGTAATCTCACGATTCGTCTCCCGTTAAATCAATAGTAATCCTTGACCGTGTGATATCCACGTCAAATTGTTCTTCAGTTACTTTCATGTACTTTGAAACTGTGCGGAATAATTCCCGGCACAGAAACTCATATGTATCCGGCTGACATTGCATACGATCTGCTACGATCAGTGCTTTCAGCCTGTCTCTTGCAATCGAAACAGATGGTTTCCGATATTTTGTTTCAAATACATACATAAGCCTGCCTCCTAATTTTTCCGAAATCTGCGAATAAACTTATGCAGCATACTATTCTGTTTATCAAAATCCAGAAACGGAACATCTTCTCCCAAAATTCTCCGGCAGATATTCATATAGGCTTTTCCTGCCAGTGAATCCATATCAATAACCGGCTCTCCCTGGTTGGTACCGACAACGACCTGTTCATCATCCGGGATCGCCCCCAGAAGGTCAATGGAAAGTATTTCAGTCACATCGTCAATGGACATCATATCCCCCCGTTTTACCATATCGATCCTGATACGGTTTATGATCAGATTCATCTTTGCCATATGATGAGCTTCCAAAAGTCCAATGATCCGGTCAGCATCACGAATCGATGAAACTTCAGGAGTAGTTACAACAATTGCCCGGTCAGCTCCGGCAATCGCATTCTGAAATCCCTGTTCGATTCCAGCCGGACAGTCCAGAAGCACGTAATCATATTCTTCCCGGAGTTCCGAAGTCAGCTTGATCATCTGTTCCGGGGAAACAGCAGATTTGTCTTTTGTCTGAGCAGAAGGAAGCAGATGCAGATTCTCATGCCTCTTGTCCCTAATAACCGCCTGTTTCAGTCGGCAGCTTCCTTCAATTACATCTACGAGATTGTACACAATCCGATTCTCCAGTCCCATAACTACGTCCAGGTTCCTGAGCCCCAGATCTGTATCAATTACAAGTACCTTCTGGCCAAGACTTGCAAGTCCCGCTCCAATATTTGCTGTAGTGGTCGTTTTTCCGACTCCGCCTTTTCCTGATGTCACAACAATAATCTCGCCCATAACACGTCCTCCTACCAAATTTGATTCTTAAGCGGACCAATAGAAATGTGTTCTTCGTCCAGCCGTGCAATCCGCGCTTCCGGCTTTTCCCCTTTACGCAAATACACACGATTTGCACCGACTCCTGCAATCTTCAGCATCTGAGGCTTCATAGCCAACGCAACGACAAACGCATTTTTATTTCCTGCCGCTCCTGCATGTACAGTACCACGGATCGTACCGAGCACCACAATATTACCGCGTGAAACGACAGTCGCTCCAAATTCTACATCGCCTAATATAATGATGCTTTTTTCCGTTTCCAGTACCTGCCTCTTCTTCAGTGTCCCCCGGTAAAACTGTCCTTCTCTTCTGGGCAAATCTTCAAGACATTCTTCCACCACGCTTTTGTACAATCTTTCTGTATTCTCGTTTTTGTCGAAAATACATACAATATGGATGTGCGCAATATCTGTGATCAAATCTATGATTTCTTCTTCCTGCGGCTTGGTAAGCACTCGCCCCTCAAAGGTAATCGCCATGCTTGCATCTTTAAAAAATTTTGCCGATTCAGTGAAACTTGTCCTAAGTTCCTCAAGGATCTGCTTATATTCTGCCTCAGGATCCATATGAACGATCAAGCCGTATTTATTACTTTTAATTACGACTTTCTGATTCAAGTCCCCCACTCCTTCTAATCTCCGTGAACTCCTGTCACAGTAATTTCTGCAGCATGACCGGTGATAAGTTCATTACGATCAGCCAATCCATAATAATACCGCATCAGATCACGTCCAATTTCAGAAACATACAACGATTCATATCCGTTTTTAATTCGGATTGCAAATGCAATCTCTGGTTCGTCACTCGGCGCGAATCCAACAAACAGACCATGGTTCGCATGCGATTTACTTTGCTGGGCAGTACCCGTTTTACCGGACATCGCAAATCCATTCAAAGAAGAATAGGTACTGCTGCTGGTGACAACGGCACGCATTCCCTGATGCACCGCATCCCAGGTGTTGTTGGAAACATTTTCAATCTGATTCAGAGCACTCGGCTCAGACTGTTCAATCACATCGCCTTCCACAGTTGTAACTTTGTCGATCAATGTCAGATTATATACGGTTCCACGGTTCGCAACAGCAGTAATATATCTGGCAAGCTGTGTCGTTGTATAGTTATTGGTTCCTTGTCCAATCGCAGACCGGACCGCATCCTGATCGGAAATCTGAGGCTCCGATTCTGGTATCTCTATACCTGTTTTCTGCCCGAGACCAAATAAAGTCGCATACTGCTTCAAAACCGCAAGGCCTTTATCGGACGAATATCTTGTAGCTGTAGCTTCGCCACTTGTATCCGAAAGATCATTCTCATTAAGCGCATCGTTCGTAAGTCCCAGACGATATCCCACCTCATAGAAAAACAGGTTACATGATTTCTGAATCGCACCGGATACATTCAGTGATCCATGGGAGCTCGGATAAAACCAGCACTTCGGATTCGGTGATACTTTTTTATAAACACCGCTGCAGTTCAGATATGTATCAGAACTAATCACACCCTCTGTCAATCCTGCAGTCGCAACCAACGGTTTGTAAGTAGAACCCGGTGCCGTCCGCTCCTGTGTGGCATTGTTATAAAGCGGTGCCGCCTGATTCTGCCGCAGCTGGCTATAATAATCAGAATCCATACTGTTCGCCAGACGGTTATTATCATATCCCGGATAAGAGACGCATGCCAGCACTTCTCCTGTATTGACATCCGTCACTACAACAGATCCTGTACATGGTTCCAGTCCAAGCTGCCCCGGAGTGATTTCAAGCGTTTGAATCTTACCGCGAATAAAATCATAAGGACCGGTCGCACCACTTACAAGGTTATTGTATTGGGTTTCATCATAATCCAGGACTTCCTGTTCATACAAGAGCAGACAGATCTGCGTACCTGTAATCCGGCCTGTCTTGATCATATATTTATAAATCAGTTTCTCAAATCCGGAATCCGTCGACAGTTTCTTCCCAATGAAGTTCACGAGTCCCTGGTAAGTCTCACCAAGATCAGAATAACTGCTCTCCTCATCCATGTATTCCTTCAGTTTCGATGTATCGATCCAGTTCTGGGAAATTGCATAGTTCAAATATGTATATAAGCTGATCGTCTCATCTTCTTCCCAGGCAAGGTATGTCTTGTCCTTCGTATCAATCTTATCTGTCTGTAATATCTTTGCATTGGTTGTAAGAAGATCACTGATCACATAGCTCAAATAAGCCTGCATTTCTTTTGAACATTCTTTATATGCAGGAGCATTCGGATTTCCCAGCTGTTCCAGAACTTCTGAAATCACTTCTTCATGTCTCGTAATGTATGCCTGATACACAGCCTGTTCTGTCGATTTGGCATCCGGATCTTCAAAATGTCCGGTATCCAGGATCTCATTTGAAATAAATGCATTGTAGACGTCATCGATTGGAATGATAACATCACTCTCATCTGTAACCTGACTCCGATCATAGTTCATGACATTCGCCATCTTTGCAACCACAATTCCGGCAATCTTTTCTTCCAGCAAGTCATAAGCTGCTTTTTGTAGATTTGCATCGATTGAAAGATAGACATCATTTCCTGCTTTTGCCTCGGAAACTTCATCTGTTTCTATGATTTTCCCCACGCTGTTTACGTAAAGCTTGATTTCTCCTTTCGGCCCCTGGAGCGTCTCGTCCAGAACCTGTTCCAATCCAGCTTTACCAACAATATCTGTAAGGGAATATCTTTCCTGCGTTTCTTTGTCCATGGAGTCATACTCTTCCTGGGAAATGGTACCGGTATATCCGAGAATAGATGCAAAATACTTGCTGTCGGGATAAACTCTCAGAGAATCTTCTGCGATATTGACGCCCTGAAGTGTATCAATATTCTCCATAATGGCTGCTTTTGTTTCTTCACTCACATCACTTGCTACCGTTGTAGCGACATATTTCTGATACCGGTTCAGACTCATGGCATAACGGATATTGACCATTTTCAGAACCATCTCTTTCGAAAATTCTTCCTGATCAATTCCATATCCCCATCGTTTATCCGTACAGAGATAGTTGATGATATCTTCTGCGGTATATGCCTTCTGTTCATCAGAAAGCTTGTCAATTGTGGCATATCCGAAAATATCCGCAAGAAAACGAAGCTTCTGAGTCGAATCTTCATCCATCGTATATTGATATTCCCCGTTATCATTCAGAACAATCTTAAAATTATTGATGATGGAATCCCCGTTAGATTCTACAATATCAATTACTTTCAGAACCGTCTCATTGATAATCTGATTCTTTTCGGCAGTAGTACTGTTGCTGTAATCCCCGTTGTCTTCTATTGTGACAGAATAGGCAAGCTTATTGTCGGCAAGAACCACACCGTTACGGTCCAGAATCCGGCCTCTTGTTCCTTGTACTTCTTTTGTCTTCTGAATCTGTAATTTATAGTCATCCAGATACTCCTGTCCTTTTACGATCTGCAGATAAAAAACTCTCTGAACAAGAATTGCTGACATCACACAAAACGCGATCATTACAACAAAAGCCCTGGATTTAACTATCTCGATTGCCCATGCCTTCAGGCGTTCCCATAATTTATACAAATTTACTTGCACTCCTTTTTTCTTCCTCTTCCAGTCGTCGATTCGTATGCAGGATCACCTGATATAAGCCCAGTGTGATCAGAATGGTGTAAACAAGTTCCGGCATTATGATATGATTGAAATAATACCAGAAATTAAAATCGCTTTTCAGCATAAAAAGGAAAATATAAACAACCAGGCTGTAAACCAGTTCACTCGCCGAAATCAGCGCCAGCGGAAGCTTGATGTCTTCATCATAAAATACCCTGCTGAAAAATCCGTTGCAATATCCAATCACCATATACACCAAGGCATAAAATCCAATTAAATCGCCACCCAGAATATCTTTGAGTAATCCGCAAAAGAATCCGATGAACAGACCTTCCTTTCTTCCGCGCATAAAACCAAAGGAAGAAGTGACTACGATCAGTAGATTCGGGATGACCGATGCCAGGGCCAGATATTGAAATATTGTCGTCTCCAGTATGAAACAGATCAGTATGATAACGGTACAGACTGCAATCCGTTTTAATTTCTTCATCCTTACTCCTTTTTATCAATCAAGTCTTTCTTTGTGGTAGTGATAACCAGCACTTCATTTAATTCATGAAAATCCGTAGCCGGGATAATATATCCAGAACGTGTCAGATTGTTTGCATCAACCGTAACCTCGGAGACATATCCAATCAGAAGCCCCTGAAGATATTTGTCACTGATATTGGAAGTTACGACCTGAGTGCCTACCTTAACTTCATTCTCATTGTTTGCAAGTTGCTCGAATTTGACAACACCTTCACCTATCAGCTTCAGATCGCCGCTGACAATACATTTGTCAAAAGTTTCCAGCATCATGGCACTCACATTTTTATCATCAATGATGGAACTTACAATGGAATAATTCGGCCCGACTTCTGTAACGATGCCGACAAGCCCTGCACCTGAAAGCACATTCATATCCACTTCAATACCGTCGTTGCTTCCCTTGTCGATCGTGAATCTTGAAAACCAGTTGCTGTTTTCACTGGCAATAACATTCGCCCCGACCTTTGGATAATCTGCCGTATCCTGATGCATTTTAAAAAGTTCCTGAAGTCGTTCCAGCTCTGCGGAATTCTGTTGAAGCTGATTATTTTCAATCGTCAGCTCCGCAACTTTTTCTTTCAGTTGTTTATTTTCTTCTCTCACTTCCTGAAGCGTTGCAAAATTATCGGACACATCACTGATCCACATCCCCACACGGTTGATGCCCTTCTGCATTGGTACCACCGTATATCCGGCTACCCATGCGAGCGGCCCTTTCCCGGTATCTGCAAAACCGGAAAGTCCCATTAATATAATACAAATTATTGCAAGGATCAGAAGCCAGTATTTGCTTGCAAGTGAAAATTGGTTTTTTGCTTTCATCTATCTCATCCACCTATAATTCTCGTCTAGCATTGAATATGCGTGTTTTCTAAGCTCTTTGGACCGGATAATCTGACTCAGTCCTTCCACCGCGCAAATATCCGGATGACGCGCAGTGTGAACCCGGTAACCAGTTGCCCCTTCTATGTAACTGGAAAGACCCGGAAGATAGGAAAGACCTCCTGTCAGAAAGATACCGTTCTTCTGTATGGCCTTCAATACTTCCGGAGGCGTTCTTTCAAGCAGAAGGTTGATCTGCATGATACATTCCGAAAGCGGCTCCTTCATGGCGGCACGTACCAGGCTGATCGGAATTTCCTGCTGTTTCGGAACTCCGGTTACCAGATTTCTTCCGGCAACGACCATAGTCTCACTGCTCTCTCCGCCAAACACACCGAAACGCCGCCTCAGTGTTTCTGCCGTAAGCCTTCCAATCAGGAAATCATAATTATGCCGCACCAGATTCGCCACAGCATTGTCAAATGTATTCCCACCGATTTTGATCAGTTTATTCAGCACCATACCACCGGATGCGACAACCGAAATTTCCGTCGTCTCACCTCCGAAATCTGCAATCATAACCCCTTTTGTATTCTGAACATCCATTCCGAGTCCGATGCAGTGTGCAATTCCCCGTTCTACAATATTGACCTCCCGGGCTCTTGCGGTCGAATGGACCACGAGATCAAAGAAAGCCCGTTTCTCCACCTCAGTAACATCGGTCGGAACAGCGATCACGTATTCAGCACCTCTTGCAAACTGGCGGTCTTTTTTCAGCAGATTCTGAAGCAGATACTGCATATCGTTAAATCGGCTGATGACCCCTTCCTTCATAGGAAACACAACCTGTATATTTCCCGGGGCTTTTTCATACATTTCATATGCTTCATCACCGACAGCAAAAATTGTTTTCTGATTGGCGATTGCAATGACATTCTTTTCCTTCCATATGGTGTCCTTTTTTTTATCATAAACTTTGATCTCATAAGTTCCAAGATCAATACCGTAAACATTTCTTGCCATTTGCTATATTCCTTTCACAGCTACGCATTCCCTAAATACCCCTCAAGGGCAAGACTGACATAACAGTTGTCTCCGATAATAATATGGTCAAGGAGCTCAATTCCCAGGATTTCCCCTGCCTCCTTCACCCTTCTGGTCACCAGAATATCAGCCCGGCTCGGCGACGGATCACCGCTGGGATGATTATGCATAAGTATGATGTATACTGCATTTTTCATAAGAGCTTCCACAAAAAGCTCACGCGGGGAAACCAGCGACATATTGATCGTTCCTTTGGATATCTCACTTTCACCGATCAGTTTAGATCGGGTATTCAGCATAAGCAGCTTCATATGCTCCTGCCTGCGGTGACGCATATCTTCCATATAATAGTCCGCTATGGTATCCGGTTTGGAAAAATCCAGTTCTTTCCCGGCAGAAAGCTGCGCCATTCTTTTGGAAAGTTCACAAAGGCAAAGAATCTGTATCGCCTTTACCCTGCCGATTCCCTGCACTTTCATCAGTTCTTCTTTGGTCCAGTTCTGCAGATGAGTCTCATCCTTATTCTGTACACCGGTATCCGGGTACAAAAGTTTTCTGGCCAGTTCAAGGGAATTTTCTCCCTTTGTACCTGTACGCAGCAGAACGGCAAGCAATTCAATATCTGTCAAACTGCCCGCACCAAAACGCTCGCATTTTTCATACGGGCGTTCATCTGCTATCATGTCTTTCATGGTTTTGTTTTGATTCATAATCCTTATATAGGATTCGATAATTCGAAAAAAGACGTTCTCATACAGCACAAAAAATGCCTTACGGCATCTATAAGAAACGATAAATAAATATGGCAAGCACTACACCGATGATGCTCGCTATCGTAATCTTGATGCTAAGCCCAAAGGTAATTACCACCATACCGAGATTTAGAATGATCGGACTGTCAAATCCGAATGTCTGTCCATAGGACAGCCAGCTAAGTGCCGGTACATTCTCTGTCATCATGGCAATAAAACCTCCCAGCACAATTCCTGTTAAAACAAACAGAAACAGAGCCCATGTATTCTTGCTTCCGGCTCCCTTCATCTGTACTCCTCCTCTTTTTTTGAATCACAAACTGTGATTATTTTAGCATATTTTAAAAAACGTGTATAGCCTTTTTAGACATTAAATTTTTCTTAAAGCATCTTCATTTTTGTCGAATGAAGCATATTTTTTGCGGATCGTTTCCGCGATCTTTATGCCGTCCACTGCGGCTGACGTAATCCCGCCTGCATATCCGGCGCCTTCTCCACACGGATATAGTCCGCAAATACGGCTCTCCATCGTTTCATTTCTGAGAATTCTGACCGGGGAAGAGGTTCTGCTTTCCACCGCCGAAAGAATCGTATCCGGATGCGAAAAACCTCGGATTTTCGTATTAAATTCTTCCATTCCCTCAACCAGAGATCTTGCAATCTGCTCCGGGAAAATCTGTTTTAGCTCCGCTTTTTTCCAACCGCCTTTCATACACGGAACCATTTCTCTGAATTCCATGCACACAGGACGTGTGTCCAACTTCCCGGCATCCAATTGAAGACTTTGGCAAAAATCCCCATAGCGCTGAACCGGGATCCTGCCATTTCCCGCTTCATAGGCCGCCTTTTCCAGTTTACGCTGAAATTCCACACCAGAAAGCGGATGCTTGGAACCAAAATCTTCCGGAGATACGGTTACGACGATAGCACTGTTGGCGTTCCGGCTGTCTCTCGCGTGATAACTCATTCCGTTTACCGCCAGGTGTCCTTCTTCCGATGATGCATTGACCACATATCCACCCGGACACATGCAGAATGAATACACACCACGCCCATTCGGTAGTTTTGCTGTCAGTTTATAAGCCGCAGCCGGGAGTGAATCCGGATATTCTGCCCCGTACTGGGAACGGTTGATCAGTTCCTGAGGATGCTCCGCACGCACCCCCACCGCAAATGATTTTGCTTCCATTGGGATCCCGGTCTCATAAAGCATGCCAAATGTATCCCTCGCACTGTGTCCCGGCGCCAAAACCAGAACTTCGACCGGTAATTCCCTCACGTTATTTTTCTCTTCGGCATCTGTTTCTACCCAGATTCCCTTCAATTTTCGTCCGGACTCATTCAGGATAAGTGACGTCATTTTCGTATGAAAATGAACTTCTCCTCCCCATGCAAGAATCTGCTCGCGCATATTCCGAATGACCGTACACAGAATATCCGTTCCGATATGCGGTTTTGCGTCATACAGGATCTCCTCCGGCGCTCCGTGTTTGACGAAGGTTTCCAGCACGGCCCGGATCCTTCCGTTCGGGTCTTTGACCAGTGTATTGAGTTTTCCGTCGGAAAATGTTCCGGCTCCTCCCTCTCCGAACTGAACATTGGAATCCGGCTTAAGCACTCCGGTTTCCCAGAATTTCTTCACATCCTCCTGTCGTTCTTCCACAGGAGCTCCCCGCTCGATCAAGATCGGACGCATCCCACACTTGGCCAGAAAATACGCGCAGAAAATCCCCGCCGGACCGCATCCGACTATGACCGGCCTTTCTTTCAGACGGCAGGAGCCCTCTTCGGGGAAATGATACCGTTCTTCCCGGCAGACGCTGACATCTGAATTGCCTTTCTTCTTCGACACCCGTTTCCAGACAGCCTGCTCATCGTTTACTTTCACATCAATGGTGTATACATAATAAAGTTCCGGCTTGCGCCTGGCATCCAGAGATCTTTTCCGAATGGTAAGATCCAGCAACTGCATTTCCTGAATTCCGAGACGCTTCCGTACCTTCTTTTTCAATTCTTCTTCGGTATGCCCCACCTGCATTTTTAACTGACTGATTCTAAGCATTCGCTGCTCCTTTCCCTGCCAGATATCCGCTTGCCCATGCCCAGTGCAGATTGTATCCTCCGCAGATTCCGTCCACATCGACCAGCTCACCCGCGAAATAAATACCTTTTGCAATGCGTGATTCCATCGTCTGAGCAGAAAGTTCCGCTGTCGAAACACCTCCTGCGCAAATCTGAGCCTGTTCAAATGGATTCGTATCTATAATATCTGTCCGAAAATGTTTCCCTTCTTTCACCAGGCGTTCCAGTTCAGCCTCCGTAAGTTCCCCCGCCTTTTTCATCCGCGGTATCCCTGAAATTTTGAGCAGCACCTCCGACAGTTTCTTGTGAAATACTCCGGTAAAAAAGACACTCATTTCCTTTTCTGGATGAAGCCTTTTCCTCTCTTCAAGCATCTGTCTCCATGCATCGTCCGTTAACTGCGGCATAAAATCAACTTCTGCACAGACAGATTGTTTCCGGTAAAGTCCTTTCGCCGCGATCCTGCTGATCTGAAAGACCGGAATTCCGGAAATACCGTAAGCATTCATCTGTAGCTCGCCCGTATCCTCTCCATGCTTCTTTCCGTCAATCCATATAGAAACTTTTCCGTTCACACGCACGCCTGCTAAAGAGGGATAAAAGTTTTCCCGGCATTTGAGCTGTACAAGTGCCGGGACCACAGGAATGATCTTATGCCCCAGCTTCTTCGCAAGATCGTAACCGCTTCCGTCATTTCCGAGCTTTGAAGCTGCTCTCGAACCGCAGGCAAGAATTACGGAATCACAATTCATTTTTTCTTTCTTTTTACCACCTTGGAGAATTTCAACCTGCCAGCCTTTTTTTGTTCTTAAAATATCCGACACATGGGCCGATGTCACAATGCGGATCCCGCATCGATCGAGTTCCATACGAAGTACATCCAGCACCGCACTTGCCTGTTCGGAAAACGGATAAATGTAGCCATTTTTGTCTTTTGGCATAACACCCATTTCTTCAAATTTACGAATGACCCACTCTGCCGGAAATCTGCTGATGATCTTCCAGGGGAAATCGTTCTCATCGCTTCGGTAGCACTGTGGGCTCTGGAACAGATTTGTATAATTGCATCTTCCGTTTCCGGTAGAAAGAATCTTCCTGCCGACGCGATCATTGTGTTCCACGATTGTAACGCTTGCCCCTTCTTCCGCAGCGGAAAGTGCAGCCATCATACCGGCAGCACCTCCTCCTGCAACCACAATCTGTTTTCCCATTATGGAAGCTCCTTTACGATTCCAGCGTCATAGAGTTTCTGAAGTGACATCAGGATTCCGAATTTAGCATGTTCCCAGGTCAATCCTCCCTGGAAATAAACGGCATACGGTGGTTTGATCGGTCCATCGGCGCTAAGTTCGATCGAGGATCCTTGCACAAACGCTCCGGCTGCCATGATAACTTCGCTATCATAACCCGGCATCGCCCACGGAACCGGTGTCACATAGCTTTCAACCGGTGCAGCAGCCTGGATTCCCTGGCAAAACGCAATCACGCCTTCTGGTGTTCCAAGTGTCACCGCCTGAATAATATCATGACGCGGTTCACTTCCGTTCGGAATGACCGGATATCCGAGTTTTTCATAAATATTCGCTGCAAAAACAGCTCCTTTTAACGCGCCTGCCACTACGGTCGGTGCGAGGAAAAGCCCCTGATAGAAGGACTGCATTACACCAAGAGAGGCACCGACCTCTTTCCCCAGTCCCGGTGAGGTAAGACGGTACGCACACTGCTCGATCAGATCCTTTCTTCCCGCAATATAGCCTCCGATCGGCGCAAGGCCTCCGCCGGGGTTCTTGATCAGGGATCCGACAACCATATCGGCACCGACATCACTCGGCTCCTTCTCTTCTACGAATTCACCGTAGCAGTTATCCACCATGCAAATAAGTTCCGGCTTTATTTTTTTCACAAACGCAATCCCTTCCCCAATCTGATCTACCGAAAAGCTTGGCCGTGTCTGATACCCTTTCGAACGCTGGATCGTAACCAGTTTGGTTTTTTCATTGATCGCCTCACGTATCTTATCATAGTCGAAACTGCCATCCTGCAGCAGATCCACCTGGCGATAGGTAATTCCATATTCAGCAAGTGAACCGGTGGAAGGACGAATTCCGATCACTTCTTCCAGCGTATCATAAGGTTTACCTGCAATCGAAAGAAGTTCGTCTCCCGGCCTTAAATTGGCTGAAAGCGCCAGCGCCAGCGCATGGGTTCCACATGTAATCTGAGGACGCACCAGTGCATCTTCAGTATGAAATACATTTGCATACACTTGTTCTAATGTATCTCTTCCGAAATCACTGTATCCGTATCCGGACGCATAATTAAAACATTCCGAGCTCACCTTCGCCTCCTGCATTGCATGCAGAACCTTGAGCTGATTAAATTCAGCCATCCGGTCGATTTCAGCGAACCGATCCTTCAGTCCTGCTTCGATTTCAAGTCCGTACCGCAGCACGTTCGGGTCAATTCCCATCTGAATATAAAGTGATTCTGTTTCTTGATTTAAACTCATGATTCTATTATTTTCCTTTCTCTTAAGATTCTCAGCATTGCTTCCAATATCGCAGTTTCATCATAATTGTACTGATCCTTGGGCAGCCAGATTACATCACGCTCCCGCTTAAACCAGGTAATCTGCCGTTTTGCGAAATGTCTGGTGTCCCGTTTTAAAATATAAACAGCCTCTTCAAGGGAACACTCCCCTTCAAGATATGACAGAATTTCTTTATAGCCCAGCCCTTGCATAGACACCATTTTACGGTCATAGCCTCGCAGCTTTAGTGCCCGGACTTCGTCCACAAGTCCCTCATCGATCATCTGATCTACCCGCCTGTCTATCCGTTCGTAAAGCCGGCTTCTCTCATCATTCAGAACAAAATATGCAAAAGAATACGGAGATTCTTTCTTACGCTCTTCTTCATTATGCTGAGAGATGGGCATCCCCGTCTGATGGTAAAATTCCAGTGCCCTTATCACACGCTTCACATTATTCGCATGAATCTCATCGGCAGATTTCGGATCCACCTCGCGCAGACGATCATGCAGCGCATTTGCACCATTTTCATTTGCAAATGCTTCCAGTTCCTTTCGATACGCAGTATTTTCTTCTCCTTCGGAGAAATCAATGTCATACAGAAGTGCCTGTATATAAAATCCTGTTCCGCCCACCACGATCGGGATATGTCCGTTTGCATAAATCTGCTCCATCGACTGCTTTGCCATCTGTTGAAATCTGGCTACATGAAATTCTTCGTCTGGCTCAAGTACGTCCACAAGATAATGAGGAATTCCTTCCATTTCATCCCTGCGGATTTTTGCGGACCCAATATCCATATGCCGATATACCTGCATAGAATCTGCAGAAATGATTTCTCCACCGACCGCCTTTGCCAGTCCGATCGAAGCTTTCGTTTTTCCCACAGCGGTAGGTCCGGTCAATACAATAAGCGGCGGTTTTGTGACATCGTCCGTTTCTTTCCGTTTTTCTTCCATTACGGACACCTCCTCTACATTTCTTAATTCATTGAAAAATATGCGCTTATTAAATGATACGCTTAAACTTTTTCTCAAGTTCCCGTTTGGTCATTGAAATAATCGTGGGCCTGCCGTGTGGACAATGGTATGGATTATCCAACGTCAGAAGTTCACCGATCAAAGCCTCAACCTCTGCAGCAGACAATCTGGAATTACCCTTGACCGCTGCTTTGCAAGACATGGATGCAATTTTCTCATCAATCAATGAAGGTTCCAGATTAGAAGCCAGGCCTTCAGACAATCCATCCAACATCTCAAGCAAGAGCTCCTTCTTAGCAATCCCGAATAGATTATCAGGAACTGCTCTCACAGCATACTCATCGCCGCCGAATGGTTCCATCTCAAATCCAATCGATGTGAACCGGTCTTTGTAAGTCTCCAGTACATCAATTTCCTGCATAGATAAACTTAAGATGATCGGAGGACTCAGGTACTGAGAAGTATACTCCCGATTTTTCATTCCTGCAAGTGTACGTTCATACAATACTCTTTCGTGTGCAGCATGTTGATCGATAATATAGAGACTATCCCGAAATTGTACCAACCAATAAGTATCAAACACTTGACCAATAATTTTATACTCCTGTTTTACTTCTTTTTTGAGTAAATTTTCCTCAAACAAATCTAATTGTTTGCTTTTTTCTGACTTTTGTGGATTATTATGTGAAAATTGTGGATTGTTTTGCAGATCGCACTCTGTTTTTTGGGCATCACTATTGTCTTTTTGCAGAGCTCGCTCTGTTTTTATTGGATCGTACTCTGTTTTACTTGTCTTATTTTGAAGAGTGCGCTCTGTTTTTGAAGGACTGTTTTGTAGAGTGTACTCTGTTTTTTCGGAATTCAGGCGCCTTTTTACAGCTTCTTTTACCTTGTCCGTTTCCTGTGCCTTTTTCGATATGTCTTCCGTGCTTTCCACTTCCGCATGCGAAACCTGATTATGATAAGCCTGTACTCTCTCCTTCATTTTTTTCATGAAATAATCAAGATTCTTCTCTTCATCGCTCTCTTCTTTTTTTACTGGTTCCGGATTCAAATTCCCGTAAGGCCGTTTTGGGACCTCCTGTACCAATACAGCGTTTTTCCTCGCACCTGCTCTCCGGTCATTTATTTTATTTTCAAGCGACGGCGGTTCCGGTATCTCCACTTCCGGGATCAGATTCTTTTCGTGCAGGCCGTCACTGACAGCCTGATAAATCCGGTTGTAAATCTCCTGCTGATTGCTGAAGCGAAGTTCCATTTTTGTCGGGTGTACGTTGACATCGATCTTCTCTGGATCCACCTGAATGTGAAACGCTACAAACGGATATTTATGCTGCATCGTAAAATCTTTGTATGCGTCTTCAATCCCTTTCGCCAAGATGTTACTGCGGATATATCGTCCGTTTACAAAATAGTTTTCAAAATTTCGATTTCCGCGGGAGATAAGCGGTTTTCCAAGAAATCCATTAACACGCATCCCTTCACAATCATATTCCAGCGGGAGCAGATTATTGGCAATCTCTCGTCCGTAAATATGATAAATCACATCTTTTAGACGTCCGTTTCCGGATGTATGTATCTTCGGCTGATGGTTATTGATGAACTGGAAGGAAACCTCTGGATGCGAAAGTGCAAGCCGTGTCAGCAGATCGCTGATATGGCTTGCCTCTGTCATTGGTGTTTTTAAAAATTTTCTCCTTGCAGGTGTATTATAGAAGAGCTGACGTACCAAAAACGTTGTTCCGTCGGGAGCTCCCGTTTCTTCCAGAACCTTTTCCTGTCCTCCTTCTATAACATATCGGGTTCCAAATATATCATTCGCCGTTTTTGTCACCAATTCAACCTGAGCAACAGCGGCAATACTGGAAAGCGCCTCACCACGAAATCCAAGCGAAGAGATGTGCACTAAATCATCTGCGCTTCGAATCTTACTCGTCGAATGGCGTAGGAATGCTTTTCTAACATCGTCCCTCTCAATCCCACATCCATTATCGGTGATCCGCATAAATGTGATACCACCATCCTCTATCTCTACTACAACCGCCGTTGCACCGGCATCAATTGCGTTTTCCACCAGTTCTTTGATCACCGAGGCCGGCCTTTCTATCACTTCCCCGGCTGCTATTTTATCAATTGTGATCTGATCCAACAATTCAATATGCGGCATATTGTTCTCCTTTATTCATTCTAAGTATCTTATCTTACCATCGATTTTTCAGTTTATTCTGGAGCTGATACAATTTGTTCATCGCATCGATCGGAGTCATATGACTGATATCCAGTTCTTTTAATTCTTTCAGAACATCATCATCCTTTACCGTATCGAAAAGAGAAAACTGTGCCAGATCAACTTCATCCAGCTTCTTCTGTGGCTTTTTCTTCTGGTTTTCTCCCTGTACGGCGATTTCCTTCACCCGCGCCGTAATATCTGCATTGACCAGCTCTTCCACGATTTCTTTCGCACGATTAATGACAGAATCCGGAACCCCCGCCAGTTTAGCAACCTGGATTCCGTAGCTCTTATCCGCACCGCCTTTTACTATTTTTCGAAGGAAGACGATATCATCTCCCTTTTCCTTTACAGCAATACAGTAATTATTGACATTATCGATTTTCCCTTCCAGCTCCGTTAATTCATGATAATGTGTAGCAAATAATGTCTTCGCCCCCAGAAGCTTACTATTGCTGATATGTTCCACGACCGCCCATGCGATACTTAAGCCATCGAAGGTACTGGTTCCTCTTCCGATCTCGTCCAGGATCAGAAGGCTTTTGCTGGTTGCATTTCTCAGGATATTCGCCACCTCGTTCATTTCCACCATAAAGGTACTCTGTCCGGATGCCAAATCATCGGAGGCACCTACTCGCGTGAAAATACGATCTACAAGTCCGATATTCGCGGACGATGCCGGGACAAATGAACCGATCTGTGCCATCAATACGATCAATGCAGTCTGACGCATGTACGTCGATTTACCGGCCATATTCGGTCCGGTGATAATCGAAATGCGGTTCTTTTTATCATCCAGATAGGTATCATTGCAGATAAACATATCATTAGGGATCATTTTCTCCACCACCGGGTGACGTCCGTCTTTGATATCAATGACACCTTTCTCGTTAATTTTCGGGCGGACATAATTATTTCTCTCCGCAACCAGGGCAAGGGAGGCAATCACATCCAGCTTGGCAATCGCTTTTGCAGTCGTCTGGATACGAAGGATTTCTCCGGCGATTTTGTTCCGCACTTCACAGTACAATTCATATTCCAGTGCACAAAGCCTGTCCTCAGCTCCCAGAATCGTGTCTTCCAGTTCTTTCAGCTCCGGGATGATATAACGTTCCGCGTTGGCCAGCGTCTGTTTTCTCACATAGTAATCGGGCACCAGATTTTTGAACGAATTCGTCACTTCCAGATAATAGCCAAACACCTTGTTATAACGGATCCTCAGATTTTTAATTCCCGTCTTCTCCCGCTCTTTTGCTTCCAGCTCAGCAAGCCAGCCCTTTCCATCCGATTTAGCTCTGCGCAGACGGTCTACTTCTTCGTTGTAGCCTTCACGAATAATGCCGCCTTCCTTCATTGCAAGCGGCGGATCCTCCATGATTGCTTCCTTGACCAGAGTGCAAAGCTCCTCAAGTGTATCCATTTCCCCGTAAATCTCTTTCAGAAGCTCTGACTGCATATCCTCCAGGATGCATTTAATCGGAGGCAGCATGGAAAGGGAGCTCTGAAATGCAATCAGATCACGCGGATTTGCAGACTGGTAGGTGATCTTTCCGACCAGGCGCTCCAGATCATACACAGGACCTAAGTACTCCCGTATTTCCTCTCTGCAAATAGCGTTGTTCTTTAATTCTTCTATCGCATCCTGTCTCTTTTTAATAGAAGCTTTATCGATAAGTGGCTGCTCCACATATTTTCGAAGAGTTCGGGCACCCATTGCTGTTTTCGTCTTGTCCAGCACCCACAGAAGCGAACCTCGTTTCTGCTTCTCCCGCAACGTCTCAACCAGTTCCAGATTTCGACGCGTCGAACTGTCAAGGACCATATAATTTCCCGTCGTATAGGTGGTAAGCCGACTCAGATGGGACAGCGAATTTTTTTGTGTTTCTTCCAGATATTTCAACAATGCGCCCGCTGCAATCATACCACAGTCATAGTCTTCAAGGCCGAGTCCCTGCAGCGATTTCACTTGAAAATGCTCCATCAGTGTCTTTCGACAGAGTGCATCGTCAAAATACCAGGCGTCCAGAGAATAGATGGTGATTCCAAGCCGGTTTTTCAGATCATCCAGATTCATTCCGCTCATATAGAACGCCTCATTACAAATGATCTCCGAGGGCATAAATTTCGTAAGTTCGTCCATCATTTTTCCGGAAGATTCGATTTCTGTGACCATGTATTCACCTGTCGTTACATCAGCAACAGACAGCCCGAAACGATCTGCGATGTATACGATACTCATGATATAGTTGTTTTTCGTCTCATCCAGTGCCTGCATGTCAAGATTGGTACCTGGGGTGACGATACGAATAACGTCCCTTTTAACTATTCCCTTCGCAAGCTTCGGATCTTCCATCTGCTCGCAGATTGCCACCTTGTATCCTTTTGATACAAGACGATTCAGATAACTGTCCACAGCATGATAAGGGACTCCACACATGGGAGCCCTTTCCTCGAGACCACAGTTTTTTCCTGTCAGTGTTATTTCCAGTTCTTTTGATGCGGTTATTGCATCGTCAAAAAACATTTCATAAAAATCGCCAAGTCTGTAAAAGAGGATACAGTCTGGATATTCTTCCTTCGTTTGAAGATACTGCTGCATCATTGGGGTCATTTTCGATGCCATGTTGGTTTTATCTATCATATTTCCAAATTCTCCTTATTTTTCAAGGGTTTTCACAGTTTTGAAAGTAGTTGCTTCCCACGTTACTTCACCTATCCTTTCGCATTTGCAGCCAAATGGATAGGGGCATTTGTCACATTCAAATCTTAACAAATTTATGGAGGCATTTCAAGCAAAAGCTGAAATCGCCCCCACAAACAATGGACTGTTTTATCGAGAATCTGGATGGTTGTCCTTTTCTTGTTTTCCTCGATAATATTATTTAAGCTTAACTAAATAAATGTATGATGGATTCGTAACAGGAGTAATCACAGATATCTGGTTTCCGCTTCCCGGTTTTGTAGAAGAATGCCAGAAACGATTATCGGAAGAATCGTTTCCCCAGAAAAAACCGATGTGACAATCCGCACCGCTTTGGCTCCAATCCTTGGGATCGCAGAAAATGATATCTCCTTTTTCTGCTTTCCCACTATTAAGTAATTCTCCTACTGTTGAATACTGATAGTAGGTGACATTATATTTTTTGAAGTATCTCAACCAGTTGGAGGCATTGCAGTAACTTCCTCTAAGACCCATATTCCCGATTGTTTCCAGATTTGCTCCACACTTCTGGAAAACGAATGCTACAAAGCCGGTACAGTTCATTCCGGGGTTATTGTTCGCATACTCACCATACGGGCGCATACATAATTTGAAATCTTTATTTGGGTTGAGTCCAACATATTTTGTATTCAAATAGTAATCATCAAATTGATGCATTATCAGTTCACTTACGATTGCGTTTGGGTTTACGCCAAGCTTACTGGACAGGCTGGATTTCGATGCGGATCCGCCCTGCTGGAATGCGTTTTCTGTGCTTCCCGGAGCGGACTGCCCTTTTATTCGGAGGGAAATCTGGATGGCTTCCATCCGGTAAGAACAGCTCTGGCTTCCTGCCGCTTCTCCATTCTTCGCCCATCCCATCCATCCAATGTTCTGGACATGGGTTCGATAATAGATGTCATAATAATCGGCTGCTTCACCGGTTAATTGGATCTTAATTGCTTCTAACCGGTAACTCTGCCCTTTTGTTCCGGAATATTCGCCATTTTCTTTCCATTCCTGCCAGCCGATATTCTGTATATGTGTACAATACCGGATACTTCCATCCAGTACATCCGGATCGCTGGTATCCAGTGTGATTGTAATACCTTCCATCCGAAGCCCTTTTCCGGTTGTTCCCTGTATCTGTCCGTTCGATACATTTGCCATGTCACCGATATTCTGCGCATGTGCCGAATACTGTAAATTACTGTCCGAATATGCTTTGCAGAACCCCCGACTTCCCGTTTCCGGATGTTCCGCGCCCTTTTCAACGAAATGGATCTGGATTGCTTCCATACGTTTCGAGAATCCTTCACTTCCGGCACGCTGTCCGTCCTGAACATAATCCAATGTACCAAAATCCGAGATATGTACCTGATAGTAAATCTCATGCGTCTCACCAAGAGATCCTGTCAGTTTGATCTGGATTGCTTCAATTCGAAGTGATTGTCCTGTGGTTCCGCATAATTCACCGCCATGAACCCATTCCTGCCAGCCAATATTTTGAACATGTGCGCGGTATTCGATCTGGGCGTTCAGCTCTTCGTCTCCAAAATCCAGTATCAGTGCTTCCATACGTCTGGATTCTCCGGTTGTCCCCGCCTGTTCTCCATTGGTCTTCCATTCCTGCCATCCAATCCCTTGAATATGTGCCTGATACTTTAAAACAATCGTATTTTCTTCTACTGAACTTTCACTATCTTCTGTCTCGGATGAAGAATCTGTATTGTCTTCATTGGTATCCTGATCATTCTCTTTCAAAACCAGATCGTCTTCTGGGTTTTCTGCCGGTTGTTCATCCCGAATACTTTCTTCTTCCTCTTGCAGAACACTGTCTGGATCTGTTGCTTCAATTTCATCTTCGGAAACAGATTGAGACTCATTGGACTGGTAATCTTCTAAATCCGGATCCTCTTCGGTACTTTCTGCTATTGTACTGTTGTTTTCCATAGACTCATCCGCGATGATACTCTGCTCATCTCCAGAGATCGACCCTTCACTGGCAAATGCAGGCGCTGCCTGTGCACACATACACAGAATCATTCCTATTGAAATCAGTTTACGTATCCTCTTTTTCATTTTTTCTTTCTCCCTGGTGCTTATTCTGGCTTTATTATGCACAATCCTTCATTCCTGGATTTTTTTTGCAAAGGATTTTCCTATTAACGTCTTGTGATATGATCCCCCTCAAAAAAAGGAAGCACAAAATCTGCGCTTCCTCTTCTGCAAAGATTAAACTTATTTTTTCTTACGGCGTTTCCATGCAGATACCACTGCGGTTAAACCGGATGCAACTGCGGTCGTTCCGAATACTCCGATCATAGAAGCATCTCCTGTTTTTACTGTATTTGACTTCGTTGATGCGGATTCTTTCTTGGTAGTGTCTTTCTTTGAAGCATTCTCCTTTGATGTCTGTGAATCTGTTTTCTGGTCAGATGATGCTGTTTTATCATCTTGATATTTTTCATAAAGCGCCTGGGCATAAGCGAGTTCTACAGCCGCACGTTCGCGGTTTACTTTTGCTTCTTCGTAAATCATCTTTTTTCGATTTGCAGCCTGAGCGCATTCTTCCAACTGAATCTGTGCATCAATGAGCTTTTCTTTTGTCTCTTTAATGTTAACAACATATCCATTCAGATAAACAAAATCTTCGTCGGTGATCTCATGTTCCATTGCATCTTCCAGAGAGAGTTTGGAGGCAGCTTCCTGTTTTGCAAGAGCACGTTCCAGGATCATTTCACCTTTGCGTACCGTTTCAGCAGCAGCTTCGGCATCCTTATCTGCCTGCTCAGATTCTGCTTTCGCCTGTTCTTCTGCTTTGACTGCTTCGTTATAAGCCGCTTCCGCTTCGGTTACTTCTTCGTATCCAACAGAGAGTTCATCGTACTCAGCCTGAGCCTTCTCAAGAGCGTTCTGGGCATCCTCTAATTTTGTCTCTTTTTCTGCAAGGTCTGATTTGGCATCTGCCAACTCATTCTCCAGTTTATTCAGAGCGTCTGTATTTTCTTTGATATCTGCGCTCAATTTCTCAATCTCGGCGCCCTTTTTGTCTACGATTGCCTGTTTTTCTTCTACTTCTGCTTTCTCATTTTCATAAGCTTCGCGTTTTTCTTTTACCGTATTGTCCCATTCTTTTTCCAGTGCATCTCTCTTGGAAATGGCTTCATCCAGCTTTTTCTGTTTCGTCTGGGTCTCTTCCTTGGCGGCATCCAGTTCTTTCTGTGCTTCATCCACTTTCTTCTGTGCTTCCGTCACTTTCTGGTCAGCCGCTTCTTTGGAAACTTTTGCGGATTTCAGCTTATCTTCTGCTTCAGCCATATGCTGATTTGCTGTGTCGGCATCGACGGTTTCATTGCCGGTAAGGTCGTAAAGATTCTGTTTAGCTGCTGTAAGTGCCTCTTCCTTTTCCTGTGCATCCGCCTGTGCTTTTTTCAGCTCTGATTTAGCATTGATCACGTTGTTTTCTTTTTCTTCCAATACAGAATATGCTTCCCGGGCTTCTGCCTGCGCGTCATCAAATTCTTTCTGTGCTTTATCAAGCGCTTCCTGTGCTTTTTTAAGCTCTTCACCTGATTCGCCGGAAGTAAGGTCGTCGATAGTCTTCTGGGCTGCATTGATCCGGTTCTGGGCGTCTGCCTTATCCTGTTTTTTCGTATCTAATGCAGACTGGGCGGAGGCGGCACTTGCTTCTTTCTCTTTTTCGGCATCCTGCGCTTTTGCGAGCGCTGCTTTTGCTTCTTCCAGAGCTTTCAGAGCTTCTTTGGTTTTTTCCGGTGCATTCATCAGAGAATTGTAATATTCATTAAACAGCGCAATATATTCATCAAGGGTATAAACTTTATCGCCTTCTGTGTAACCAAATTCCTGGGCATGCGTAACTGTACAAGCTCCGCCTTCTTTAGTACACATTGCAAGCCCCGTATTGTTACATGCTGAACTGGTCATATTAATGTAATGTCCAATTGAAGGATCACTAAGGTTCACTGCGGTTGGATCACCGCCAGCCTCTGCTACTTTTTGATCAAAAATTTCTTTTTCATCATAATACCATCCATCATATGGATCATCATATCCATACGCAAGGTTCTCACCGTATGGGCTGGTGTAAGTATGTCCCACTTTTTCATGTGTTCCATTTGCCTGGATCTGAGCGACTGCCATGGCACGGCTCGTGACCGTAATTTCTTCCAATGGCTCTCCAGTAACCGGATCTACTTTTTCTTCATTTACACGAATGTCATTGCATTCTTTCAATAATTCTAACGATGCGTTCATATTTTCCAGGGAAGTGGCATCGCCCTCTGCACCAACTTCAGTTTTGTCGATGATGTCTGCATATGCATCGTTTTCAAATTCTTCAGCTGCTTCCGTATCACCGATGTATTCAAAGAAACCAAGTGATCCTCTCGCAATCTGTGCCTTGGCTTCTGCTTCCTTCTTAACCGCTTCATCATAAGCCTTCTGTGCTTCGTCAACTTTCGCCTGGGCGTTTTCCACATCGGTACGGGCGGCAGTTAATTCCGCATTTGCTTTTTCAAGTGCCGCTTCTGATTCTGAGATTTCCTTTTCAGCCTGTGCAAGAGCTGCTTCCGCGTCTTTCTTTTCCTGCTCCGCTTTTTCAATGCGTTCACTTGCGTCTCCTGTATTTGCGGTAGCTTCTTCTACCGCTCTTTTCGCTTCATTTAACGCATTTTCTTTTTCTCTCACAACCGCCTCTTTTTCATCTACGTCTCTTCTGGCGGCATCGTATTCACCATTTGCAGCTTCTAAAGCAGACTGCTTTTCTTCAACAACAGCCTGAGCTGAGTCGTATTCTTCCTGAGCTTTTACCACTGCGGCTTCCGCTTCTGCGATATGCATCTCTTTTTCGGCTTCGGTAATACCATTTTCCGCATCTGTTGCAAGATTCTTAGCTTCCGCAAGGACGTTCTGCGCGGAAGTAAGCTCCGCCTGTTTCTCTTCTTCTGCAGCTTTTGCCTGATCTAATTCATTCTGCGCGGCTTCTACAGCTGCAACTGCATTATGATACGCTTCGTCGCTGTCTACAGTTTCTTCTAAGACCGCATCATATTCGGCTTTTGCTGCATCGCAAGCTTTCTGTGCGGCTTCAAGCTCTGCTTTTGCAGTTTCAAGATCTTTTTCTGCCGCTTCCTTTTCAGCCTGAGAATTCTCAATCGTATTTTTAGCATCTGTCATCTGCTGGTTCAGAGAATCTACTTTTGCTTTGGCATCATCTACCGCTTTCTGCTTTTCAGCTACTATCGCCTTATGCTGTTCCAGTTCGGCTTCTTTCTGCTTCATCTGTTCTTCAGAAACAGCTGTATTTTTCTTTGCTTCATCCAAAGCTGTTTTTGCCAGCTTGGTTTTATCCATGGCAGTATTCCATGCCTCTTTCTTTGCCCGCTGAACAGCTTCCGCTTTCTTCTGTGCTTCTTTCTGGGCTTCCAAATCTGCCTTTGCGTTTTCAGCTTCTGCGTCTGCTTTCTCTTTTGCTTCCTTAAAAGCTTCCTCAGCTTTCTTTACAGCTTCTTCCGCCTGCTTCTCTGCTTCTGCCTTTGCTTTTGATGCAGCTTCCTTGTCAGCTAACGCTTTTTCATAATCAGACTTTGCGTCTTTTTCTTCCTTTGCCGCCTGATCGTATGTAGACTGGGCAGAATCCAGGTTCGCTTTCGCGTCAGCTTTATTCGTCACTTGTAAAGCGGTGTCGGCTGCTGTAGCTACCATACTCATTGGTGCTGCTACGGAAGAAACGATCATGGCTCCTGTTGTTGCCACTGTGGTTAATTTGGTTACTGTTTCTTTTCTCATATGAATACCTCCGTGTTTATTATCTTGCTGTTTTATAAATATATTTGTACAATATGTTTCTCTGAAATTTTGCTGCAAGAATTTTTTCAGTTATTGTATCAATGCAATCCGATGGACTGCACTTACATGATCTGATTATATTTGCATCAAATAATCCTGATTTTTTCGTTCAAGAAAATCATTCGAACAGATATAGAAGATGCAGAATTTTTCTGGCGTGTTCAGGCCAAACAATCACTGCAGAGACATCATTGAAACACTCTGAATCACAGCGGATGAGAGATGAATATAAAATGACTCCATTTTTGTTTAGCCCGATGGAACCGCAAAAGAATCATCCAATTGGAGTTCTTGCATGATATCTGCCGACATATTTTTGGATTGGGTAAATACCGAACATTACCAGGAGTGTTTCAAGTCCTTTGTGAATCATAATCCCCCATAAAATATACGCATTCGTCTTCTAATCTTTTTTACAGATCTTCTGTTCCGTCGATTTACAAAAAGGACTTTTTCTTGCAAACGGTCCTAATTCTGTTCGAGTATGCCGCTCAGATATTTTGATATGATATATGACAGAGCGTTCATAAGAATGTGCCATCCATATCGCTTACAGTATATCAAGTGACTTTTTTATTTCAATGCATTTGGCATAACCGGGCAGTTTTGCGACATCGATTGTATGATTTTTTGATTTTATATGAAAAATTGCAAAAAAAGAAGAGGTGAAACGCCTCTTCTTCATTTATGGAATATGATTCCTCATAATCATAATTCAATATAGATTTTCTGTATAATAACATGTTCCTGTATTTCAAACTCAAACTCTATCTCCTCATGCTCCAGTATCATTTCATGGGCATAATACATTCCAAGTCCCCGGTCTGCTCCTTTTGTAGAATACCCTTTTTGATAGAGATGGGCTAAATCAGGTTTTGTGAAATATGTGTTTTGAATAATGATCTGGTATCCATGTTCCATCTTTGCGATCCGGATATCCACAGATTTCTCATCCGTTTCTTCCGCCGCTTCGATTGAGTTGTCAATGAGAATCCCAAGAATACGGCATAAATCTTTCATTGCTTTATATTGGATATTGAGCTCATAATCCGGTATAACGCGCATGTTTACGTCAGCCGCTACCGCTTTTAATACTTTTTCATACAGGATTCCTTTGAGTTCCGCCGGTTGAATATATTTTACAGACTGCCATGCTTTGCCTTTCTTATCAAGATCCACCCAGGTGTTTCTGATATTCTGGTCAAAATATTCTTTAAGACGATCCATATCTCCTTCTTCAATAAATCCTGAGATGGTAGCGATTAGGTTCTTATAGTCGTGCCGGAGCTCTCTTGATTCATCGATCAACTGTTCCAGGCCTGACACATAATTCTCTGTCATTTCCAAACGTGCCTGATCTGCTTTCTTTTCTTCTTCTGAGCGAATGGTTCTTGTGAAATAAAGGAGTACGATACTCGTGCTGAGAAAACAAAGACCAAAAAGGACGCTATTCATCAGTAGTACAGATTGACTATAATTCACAGTTTGCCCCATAACTATGTTCGCAATAAAAACTGCGACAAAACACAATAAGTTGAGCAGAACGCCATAATTCATTTTATTATCTTCGATTTTATTAAGTATATTCAATTTGTCATATACAATTTTTCGTAATACAAGCATGAATATAACTAAGAAGAATGTATATATACATGAAAAAATACACACTGCTGTAAAATCACTAAAATCTAAATGTACAAAATATAATATTATTTGATTCATAATCACATCAAGCATATAACCGAAGCAAGCTATACATAGATTTATTATTTTATGCATTTTAGTGCCAACACAAATAATAAATAATATTGTTAAAATAGTTGGCAAAGTCACTTTTTGTCCATAATGAGTCAGATATGAAATTATTCCAGCCATAAACGGAATAATAAAAAGAAAAATATAATATCGTTTCCTCATTATCTCCGTCAATAACCCACACATAGCAGCCATAATCCCAATAGCAGTACATAATGAACATAATAACACTTCAATATAATACAGCATATTATGTTCCCTCCTCACACAATCCCATTACTTCTTGAACATGCCTCTTTGATATCCCGCATTCATACCCATTCGTAAGATAAACGATTCTTCTGGCGGCATCGACGCCTCTGATGTGCCGCTTGGATATGATACAGAAATTACTTATCAGGATAAATTCATTTCCCAGCAATTCTCCCATTTCTTTGATTGTTTTCCTCGCAATAAAGGATTTTTCGGTTGAATAGATTTCAACACTATGTTTTCCTTTTATGGTTTGTACAAAAATGATCTGGTCTACGGGAACTTCTGTTTTTCTGGTTTTATCACCAACCCAGAGTCGTTCCGGCGTTTTCTTTCGTTCCCTTTCAATATCCTTATCTCACCTCGCATATTTTCAATACTTCCTGGATATGTCTTCTTGATATTCCGCACTCATATCCGTTTGTAAGATATGCGATTCTTTTCGCAGTATCCACTTTTTTAATATGTTTCTTGGATATGATGCAGAAATTACTTATTAAAATAAAGTCATTGCCAAGTATTTCTTCCATCTCTTTGATTGATTTTCTTGTAATATAATTATTTTCAGTCGAATAAATCTCAACACTATGTTTTCCTTTAACGGTTTGCACATAAATAATTTGATCTACAATAATCCCTGTACGGCTGGTTTTGTCGCTGATCCAGATTCGCTCCGGCGGTTTATTACGCTCCTTTTCAATTTGCTCAAAAATCGCATTAAACCTGTTAATTACTTCTTCGCTTACTTCATTTTTCTGGAATAGTTCCGGTTTCTTTACTAAATAATCTACGATCCTGAGCCGGTAATCAAATACTTTATATGCCAATTCGCTTTTCGCCGTTAGAAAAACATACCAGTAAGGAAATCGACTTTCTTCAAGTTTCTTAACTAACTGAAATCCATCCATTGAAAATCCCGGGAGCTCAATATCAATAATGAATAAAGATGGCTGACTGCCGATCTTCATGGCATCGTTATAGGTGTCCTCAGGATCTCTTCTGGCAGAAACCAGTCTCACATCTTTTTGGTTCTCTTCAATGTATTGGCTTATTTGATATCTGAAATATTCCAATTGCATTTCTTCATCTTCGCATAAAAATACATTAATCAAAGCAAACACCCCATTTTATTCCTACGACTATGAATGTTAACATAATCTGAGATTATTTACAAGATTGCTGTAAAATAATTGTTATTTCACAATTTTTACATATGAAAAAAGGATACCTTAACGGTATCCTTTTGACTCATTTTTCGGATGTGCCTGCCATTCTCTATTTGTTCGTGATATAATGTGCTCAATCCTGAATCTGTTCATGAAGGTGATTTAGAACCATTTGATCGAACCATGTTCTGAATCCTCCCTTTTTCGGATTATAGCATCGAAAATTTTTGATTGCTTTAATATAAATATCATTCATTAAATCTTGAACTTCATCCTCGAAATCACCGGGATGGTCATATGTATCCATCCTTTCTTTCACCAATCCCTTTACCCACTGCCAGGTATTACGATAAATTCTGCGGAAAGCTTCATTTTGAGTTTTAATATCACTACTGTTCTTCAAATAGATATATGCATATGTATCAAGAAAATCTGTATCACATACAGGGCATTTATTCATTCTTTCATTATCTTGTTCTAAAATTTCATATCCACATTTTATACATTTCAAAGCTTCTCCCCTCCCCCTTTTATGAAATCTTTGATCCTTTCACATGATATTTCTCTGCAAATTCAAAATTTTCAAAAAGATTCCAAGATTTTCCTCTTCATATTATCCCAATTATAACAAATATATGCATAAAATCAACCAATTCGACATGAACGGTCATGTTCACGACATAAACGGTTTAATGGAAAAATCAGAAATATCAAAGAATATGAAAATCCGGCTTTCTTTCCCCATAAATCCAATATGTCAATGTCCCGCCCAAAAGAATTCCAATCACAATCAGCCCGGAAAATAAGATCATAAACGGCACACAGATCTGCCCCCATAATTGAAACGGCTGGTCGCTATAGTCCCACACTTCAAGATGAAGCCATTTATTCACAATAATCCCTGTTATAAATTCCAGTGAAGTAACAAATACGACCGATCTGATGACCTGAATCCATAATGGCTCCGTCCACTTCATCGCCTGCCCCTGAAATGTACAGAAACAAAGCGCAAGTCCGCCAACCACAAACATACTCCAATGCGAAAAACCTCGCGTCACCATCTCAATCGTATAGTAAATCGTTCCGCCCAGTGCCCAGATAAACAACACTTCACTGATATATTTTGATCTTCTGCTCTTCATAAAAATCGCCCTCACTATGCAAATCTTCCTACATAGTGTGAGCGATTTTGGGAAAATTATTACAGCCGATATACATTTTCATAAAGCATTACATACTCTTCTTTCAAATGATGTATGATCAGAATTAAGGTAAGTTCCGGGCAGTTCAAAAGTGCATGTTCGATTATCAATGCATTTTCCTGATCCAATGCAGATGTTCCTTCGTCTACGAGTAGAATTTTACGATCATGAATTAAAGCTCTGGCCACCGCTATTCTCTGTTTCTGCCCTCCGGAGAGATTCTTCCCGTTTTCTCCGACTTTGGTATCCAATCCTTCCGGAAATGTCCGAATATCTTCTTCCAGTGCGCTCATTTTAAGCACTTTATCTATCTCGTCTTCACAATACGAATCCCCCAGTGTAATATTATTCCGGATAGAGGTATCGAACAGGAATACATTTTGTTCGATGTATGCCATCTGTTCATAAAATGTATTTATATCATAGCAAGACAATTCTTTTTTATCATAGAGGATACTTCCCTGATATCCCGTAAGCTGTCCGAGCATGAGCTTCAGTAAGGTCGTTTTCCCGCAGCCGCTTTTTCACGGGTACGTACCTGCATCTCTGCCTTTCCAGCTCCCTGGATGCCGTCTGGATATTTTCCTTAAAATCCATCTCGTGTCCGAATGATTTCAGAACATGTACTCCACCTACCTGCTCTTTTACCGCCTGCGTAAATGTCTCCCATCCCTTGGACACTTTCCCGGACTCTTCTTCCACATTTCCATGAAAATAGTGAGAAAACACATAAACCATTCCGGACGTCAGCAGCGTACATATTAATAATTTCCACTGGATCCGGGCAAGTACCGCGATATCGATGGTCAGTTTAATCACTGCGTCCACAGCAGAATAAAAATTCTGAAATCCCTGTGTTTCTGCTTCTTTTAAATCATTGGTGTACCAGGAGATATATTCTCCCGTGTCCGTTCCGTTAAGCTCTTCTGCATTCCTCTCTATGATCTGCCGATTGAGGCTTGCCCTTACATCCTGATTCATATGCGCTATCGTTCTGGCAGTCTGCACATCATAGATCCAGAACAGGAAATGCAGCGTCAGATACACGATAATTACAAAAATCATACATGCCACGATTCCCTCGAAATCTCCGTCCATCACCAGACGCGCCATGCGCATCGTAGTCAGAGTACTCGCTAAAAGAAGCAGATTCTGGAGTAACAACAGCATAATTATGAAAACATTCTGATATTTGTAACTTCTGATGAATGAAAGCATTATTTTTCAACTCCCATCCAGCATCCTTCTGCACCCACACCGTCTTCCGGCGGCACGAGCATTCCTTTTTCAATCAGAGCCTCCTAAAGACTGCTTTCCAATTCTCTTAGAATATTTCTTTTTTTCCGCTTACAAAAACCAAAGGGCTATGGTCGTGGCAAAAGAACCGTCCCCAAATAATAGAATCCCTTCGCCTCATCCAGATGAACCGGTACGATTTTCCCAATCAACTCTTTATCCCCAGGGAAATGCACCAGCAGGTTATTGCTAAGTCGCCCGGTAACAAGACTTGGATCGTGATCGTTCACGCTTTCGACAAGTACTTCCTGAACCGTTCCTTCATGTACAGAACATACTTCCGCGGAGATTTCCTGTACTTCTTTCAAGAGTCGGTCAAATCGGTCTTTTACTACATCTTCCGGTATCTGTTCTTCCATCGCCGCTGCCGGTGTGCCTGTACGTTTGGAATAGATGAATGTAAAGGCGCTGTCGTAACGTACTTTTCTGACTACGTCAAGTGTTTCCTGGAAATCTTCTTCTGTCTCTCCCGGGAATCCTACAATAATATCGGTCGTAAGTGAGATATCCGGAACTGCGGCGCGGATCTTATCTACCAGTTCGAGATAGTGTTCTTTGGTATAGCGGCGGTTCATCTTCTGAAGGATCCGGCTGCTTCCTGACTGGATCGGCAAATGCAGATGACGACAGATCTTCTTTGATTTTGCCATCACTGCGATCAATTCATCGGAAAGGTCTTTCGGATGTGATGTCATAAAACGGATCCTTTCCAGGCCATCGATTTTCTCAATTTCTTCCAGAAGCTGGGCGAAGCTCATCGGCTCATCCAGTGTCTTTCCGTACGAATTAACATTCTGTCCAAGGAGCATGACTTCCACAACTCCGTCCGCGACCAGCGACTCGATTTCGCGGATAATGTCTTTGGGATTCCGGCTTCTCTCGCGTCCGCGCACATACGGTACGATACAGTAGCTGCAGAAATTATTGCAGCCGAACATGATATTAACGCCTGATTTAAAAGAAAACTTTCTCTCACTCGGCAGATCTTCTACGATCTTATCTGTATCCTTCCAGAGATCGATCACCATTCGTTCTGATTCAAAACGCGTCACGATTAATTCCGCGAACTTGTAAATATTATGAGTCCCGAAAATCAGATCCACAAAACGATAGCTTTTCTTGATCTTCTCGACCACTTCCGGCTCCTGCATCATGCATCCGCAAAGTCCGATAAACATGTACGGTTTCTGCTTCTTTACACGGTTTAACTGCCCCAGACGTCCATACACCCTTGTGTTTGCGTTCTCGCGGACAGTACAGGTATTAAAGATGACGAAATCAGCCTTCTCCTCGTCCGGCTCCTCCACATACCCGATCTGTTCCAGCACGCCGACCAGCTTCTCGGAATCTCTGGCATTCATCTGACAACCAAAAGTGGTCACGCAGAACGTGAGATCTCTCCCCAGTTCCCTGCTCTTTTCCTGCACATAATGCCTTGCTTTGGCCATAAAATAGTATTGACGCTGCGGCTCTTCTACCGGCGGCTGCTTTGTCAAATCAATTTCATCAAAATTTATATCAAACATGTTATTATCCTTCCATAATCCTGTTATATGAACTGATTCGTTTCCTCATCATAGCGATAGTCGATCTGTTCCAGTTTCTTTTCAATCATTTCCCGATCCACTTCCATATCCTCACACAGCTCATCCAGCCCGGAATATGAGTCTCTCAGTTTCATGTTGATCACACTCAGCAGGATCATCGGATCATTTGGCAATGATATCATCTCCTACTCCTCCTGTTCTTCCCCATATTTTCATAATCGTGCGTCTTCAGCACCGTATTTTTAATATAGGCAAATGTCTCCCTTTCTCCCTTCTCGGCAAGCATATGCAGCAGTTCTTCCAGCAGTGCCCGAGTATCTTCATGAATAAGCTGTCCGGCAATCCCATTGTCATAATACTGAAGGGGAGAAGAATCCGTATAATTCTCTTTCATATATACTTTCGATGCCGCAATCCGATCCATAAACATCTCAATCACATATTTTTTCGGCATCTTCATACCGGTTAGTCCCGGTTGTTCTAATCCATAGTCGATCCAGTATTCATAATGATGCTTATTGCGTCCTTTATGATGTAGCCAGGCCGTCGAACAACCGGTTATTTCACGCTCCGCATTGTTCGGGCTTCTGGTTCCCTGATAGTATCTGCATCCCACAAGGAACTCAGACGGCATATATTTGGACATATCATGCAAAAGCCCCTGACGGTACAATCCTACCCGGAAACAATTCTTCATAACCAGAATTTTATGATTTGTAATGGTGCAAAAATGCTGCCAGGCTTTCATATTTCCTCCTACTTCACAATGAATACTTTGATGGTACGTTCCTCTACTTCCACACACTTTGCTTCTTCAATGAGTACCGGTTCTTTCAATACTCCATCATCCGTAGAAGCTGCAAGATACCAGTGTTTACCCTTTGGAAGTGCCGGAAGCGCAAAAAGATGCGAAACCCAGTGCATATTATATGCAACATAGCAGCTTTCCTCCTCGTCGCTGCCGTGATAGAATACACCGATCTGTCTACTTGAAACCTCGGAGGATGTCTGCCATGCGTTTTCACTGTGATAAGAGATATCCGGAATTCCGCAGCTGGTACTGTCAATTCCCATCATTTCATGTTCCGGATGCAGCACCTTATGTGCCTTGCGGAAAGCGATCAGATCTTTTACAAACTGATGCAACTTCTCTTCTTTTTGAAGTTTGCTCCAGTCAAGCCAGGAAACCGGATTGTCCTGGCAATAGACATTATTATTTCCCTTCTGGCTGTTCGCGAATTCATCACCTGCAAGAATACAAGGTGTTCCCTGTGCAAGGAGCAGGAGGAAAAATGCATTATAGATCTGCTTTCTTCGCAATTCCACGACAGAGCGTTTGCGGGTCGGCCCCTCTACGCCACAGTTCCAACTAAAATTATAATCCGGTCCGTCCTGATTCTCCTCTCCGTTTTCTTCATTATGTTTTTGATCATAAGAAACCAGATCATTCAGAGTGAAACCTGTCTGTCCGGTGATATAATTAAAGGTCTCTTCCTCTTCTGACTGATGTCTCAGCCACCACATGACCCCCGGAACCATACCCTCGTCTCCTTTCAGGAAGCGGCGCATGGTATTCTGGAAATCATCCATTTTCTTCATGATCTTGGTACCATAGAGAACAGGATCGTTGATCAGAGACTCTCTGTCTATAATACATGGATTGAGAATAAACCCATCAATATGATATTCCATCACCCAGAAACGAAGACATCCCAGAATCATCATTTTCGGAGTATCTCCCGTAAAAGGCATTTCAAGGATCAACTCCATATTCTCCGAATGAAGAGTTTTAATCAGATTCTTCAGTTCTGTAACTTCCTCTTTGGCAGCATAGGAGCTCTTAGGAGCGAAATAATACCCTTCTCCGTATCCCCAATAATTCAGGTAGGATTTATTCTCCTCAAAATCATATATTGGCATTACATGAATCTGATTCACTCCAAGATCCTTTAAATATGGCAATTTCTCCAGAACACCTGCAAAAGTTCCCTTATATCGCACCTTTGAAGAACTGTGTTTGGTAAAGCCACGAACATGAAGGCTGTATGCAATCACTTCATTTTGTGCCAGATGAGGCCTTTTATCATCCTCCCACGGAAATTCCGTATCAATGATCCGGGCACGGACTTCATGCTGTTCTATATTTCTGGCTTCACCCCAGACTTTACGTCCCGCAAAAGCTCTTGCATAACTGTCAATTACGATTTCTCCGTCAACTCTGTAATTATATTCATAAGCTTCAGCTCTTGGTATACGAAGCGCAATACAGCGAATCAGCCCGGAAGAACCCGTTTCCTGCATGTCAAATATCTGCTCCGGAACCTTCTTCCCCTTTTTATAAAGAAGGAGCTCACATTTTTTTCCAGAAGGAACACATACCGAAAAATTCACATTTTCGCCGCGCACTGTACAGCCCTGCGGCAATGGATAACCTGTTGTTACTTTTATCATCATCTTCTCCTCTTTACTGCCATCCGTCAGCACCATACATTTCTACATTATCTGCATCAATAAAAAAGACATCTTCATAAATCGCCTCTTCATATTTTTCCCCATTTAAAATGGCAAATGCTGTTTTTGCGGCATCTTTTCCTATATTAATAGGGGATTGACCACTTGTCCCCCGAATCAAGCTCCCCGGTTTCAAAAGCTCTTTTTTGAGATCGGGTGAACCGTCAACACCATAAATCATGATATCATGCAATGCTTCCGTACGAGCTGCCACCAGCGCACCAAGTGCGATCTGATCATTTCCGCACATGACCGCAGTGATGTCCTTATGCTCAGCAAAGATCTGGTTCGCCGCTTCTCTCGCCAGATTGAGATCCCCCTGCGTATCCATGCGAGCAACCACTTCAAAGCCTTTATCCATAATCGCTTCCTCAAATCCGGTAATGCGCTCATTGACCGAATTCTGAGTCGGACTTTCCAGGATCGCAACCTTTCCTCCTTCCGGACATTGCTTAATCAGATTTTCTCCACAAATATAACCTGCATTATAGTTGTTGGATCCTATAAAAGCATCTACATAATCCATTTCCTTTACTTCTGAGTCGATATTAATGATTTTGACATCCGCTTCTTTCAGATGTTCCAGCGCCGGTGTGATTTCTTCCCATTCGACCGGGCACAGAAAAATGGCATCGATTCCCTGCTCTATCATCTCATCGATCTGTTGAATCTGCGTATTCACATTCAGCTCCGGATCCATCGTAATCATCGTGCACCCTTCATTCTCCACATACTCACGAAGCGACTGCTCCAGTGTAATAAAATAAGGATTCTCCATTGTGATACAACTGAACCCAAAGGTATAAGACACCGTTTCCTCCTGATCTTCTTCCGGCTTTATTGCATTATCCTCACTGGTCCCCACATTTTTCTTACAACCTGTAACCATCATACAACACATAAGAAGTGTAAGAAACAGTGCTATTTTTCTCTTATACATACCAAACCTCCCTAAACCTTTCTTTTATTGTAACTTTTTTATCGTCAATGTCAATAGTTTTTCCCCTTGCAAATCCTTGCATAGTCTGTTAGAGTGGAAGTATCATATGAAAGGAGAAGCCGAATTATGGGACATAATCATGAAGGCGGAAATGAAGATAACGATCTTCTTGAAACACAGGTAGTCACGATTACTCTTGACGACGACGAGGAGATTGAATGCTCCATCATTACTACATTTGAGGTTAATTCAAAAGAATACATTGTACTTCTTCCATTAGACGAGAACGGGGAGAACGAAGACGGCGATGTATGGATTTATCGTTTCATCAGGGATACGACCGGTGGAAACAATCATGATCTCGAAAACATCGAAGATGATGATGAATACGAACTTGCTGCGGATGCATTCGATGAATGGCTGGACGAGCAGCAATTCGAAGAGTTTGGTATTGATGACTAGAACCGTCTGTTTCAATCCATTAAATGAAAGAGTCTGGCATGCCAGGCTCTTTCCTGCTCTATAGAAAACTGCATTTTTAAAGAGATAAATATCCGGTGAACATCGTGTTGTCAAACATGTCTTCCCAGAAGCTCTTCTACAAACCGGGAAGCTTTGACTGCATTCCCATTTTTTTCTGTTATATAAGAAATTGTAAGATGCTCCTTTGCTCTTGTCATTGCAACATAGAACATACGTCGTTCTTCTTCCATCTGTTCTGGTGTCACCGCCTTCTGATAAGGCACTTCTCCCTCATTGGCATGAATCAGAAATACAGTCGTAAATTCCAGACCTTTCGAGGAATGCATCGTCATTAACTGTACCTTTTCAGGATCTGCCGACTGTCGATTTCTACGAGCTTTCTCCTGCTCTTCCAGATCAGCGGTGTATGTATCAATATGACACATCCAATCCTGAAAGGTACGATAGGGCTTGCATCGTTCTTCCAGTTCGGTCATGACTTCAAGCAGAGTATTCCAGGGAACTTGATGTTCTTTCGCATATTCTTTCAGAAATGTATCGTAACCGATACGCTTCCTGATATACTGGATCGCCGAATAGGGCGTCATGTTCTCCAGCATTTTGATATCAACCTCAAACTGGTCAATGATGTCCTGCATCCATTCTTTATCCAGATAAAATCTTCGCAGATCTTCAAATTCCACTCTGGCACCATCCATACTGTTTCTGGCAAGATATCGCACTGGCCTGTTTGCAATCATCAAAAACCAACGTCTTTCCCGATTCCCGGCCGCAAGCTGCATATAAGCGATCATATCCCGGACAATGAAATGATCATAAAAATTAGGAATATGTTCTTTCATCTCAAACGGGATCCGGTATTCATTCAGGATCTCCGTCAGCATCCGCGCCTGAATTCCGGCACGGAAAAGTACTGCAATCTCTCCCGGCTTCTCACCAAGATCCAGATGTTTCTGAATCTCACCTGCCACATATCTGCTTTCTTCATTCTCATCCAGCACTTCCTGAACATGGACACTTTCTCCTTTTCCTTTCGATGACTGGACCCTTTTATAGAATCTCGACTCATTATGCAGGATCACCCGCGATGCGGCACCTACGATAAACTCGGTAGAACGGTAATTTGTTGTAAGCGGAATCTGCCTGATATTTGGAAATTCCTGCTTCATGTAAAGCATAAGTTCAGGCTTTGCCCCACGGAATCCATAGATAGATTGGTCATCATCCCCTACAACAAACAAATTGTATTCAGGAGCCGCAATCATCCGAATCACCTCATACTGCACCCGGTTGATGTCCTGAAACTCATCGATCAGAATATATCGGAAACGTTCCTGCCACGCTTTTAAAATGTCCGGACGTTTCTGAAACAATGCATAGCACTGAACCAGCATATCGTCAAAATCAAATTTCTTTCGTTCTTTTTTCTTTTTTTCATACTGGCGGAACAAAAGCGTAAATTCTTCCTGATTCAAATATTGACTGTGAAAGTCCTTCAAATGGAGAAGGCTGTTCTTCACGATTCCGATTTCCTGCATCAATTCATGTGTCAGTTCTTCATCGTCTTCCGGTCCTTGGAGTGATTCAAGTTTCAGTTCATCCATTGCCTGTTTCAGGATCTCAAGTCCTTCCTGCTCGGCAAGCAGATTCGAACCGTTGATGCCATAAGCACATTTCAGTATCCCATAAAAAACACTGTGGAAAGTTCCGAACGTGACCGGATAATGCTTTCCTTCGGTCAAAGAAGTAAATCGTTCTCTCATTTCACGCGCAGCAAGCCGTGTAAATGTAATCACAAGTATCTGACCGGGATCGATTCCGGCCTCTTCAATCAAATACCGGATTCTTCTGGTTATGGTCAGTGTCTTACCTGACCCCGGCGGTGCAATCACCATACATGGCCCCTCCAGGTGATGTACCGCCTCTTCTTGTCCTTTGTTCAGCATTCACCAAAACCCCTTATTATATTAATTATTTACTCAGCATTTCAATTGCTTTTCTGATTCTGGCACAGGATTCTTCTCTTCCAAGTATCTCCATCAGTTCGGTCGCTCCGCCCGGTGTGTTCTGTTTACCGGAAACCGCCGTTCTGACAGGCCACATTACATAGCCGTTCTTACAACCTTTTTCTGCCACATAATCCTTCAGAAGACCGTACAGCGCATCATTACTGTAATCGTCCCATGCTTCCAGACGCGGAAGCAGTTCTTTCAATACCTCAAGAGAAGTCTCTTCATTCGTTTTCATCTTCTTGTGACAATACATAGCCGTATCATATTCCGGAAGTTCTTCGAAGAAATCAATCTGCTCTGCGATATCCGGGAAGATCTCAATTCTACTCTTAACAAGTGCAGCAATCTTCTTCAGATCATAATCTTTTGTAATAACTTTTCTGATATATGGTTCAGCCATCTCATAAAAGGTATCGAAATCCATAGCTTTCAGGTATTCACCATTCATCCATTTCAGCTTAGTTGTATCAAAAACAGCCGGCGATTTACTCATATGATGATAATCAAATGCCTCCACCAGCTCAGGAAGAGAGAAAATCTCCCGGTTATCCTGTGGACACCATCCAAGCAGTGCAACATAATTGACGATTGCCTCACTCACATATCCCTGATCTAACAGATCTTCATAAGAAGAGTGTCCACATCTCTTGCTAAGCTTCTTATGGTTTTCATCTGTGATAAGCGGACAATGTACATAAATCGGAACTTCCCATCCGAACGCCTCATAAAGACGATTGTATTTCGGTGCAGACGATAAATATTCATTACCTCGCACGACATGTGTGATTCCCATCAGATGATCGTCAATGACATTAGCAAAATTATAAGTCGGATATCCGTCTGATTTAATCAGAATCATGTCATCCAGCTCGGCATTCGGAACGGTGATATCTCCATAAATCTCATCATGGAATGTCGTTGTACCTTCTGTCGGCATATTAATACGAATAACATAAGGCTTTCCTGATGCAAGATTTTCCTCAATCTCTTCCTTACTGAGATGCAGGCAATGTTTATCATAGTTTACAATTTCAGTACCTTCAGAAGAAACAGAAGTTTTCAAAGATTCCAAACGTTCTTTGTCGCAAAAACAATAATAAGCATCTCCCTGTTCGATGAGCTGTTTAGCATATTTCAAATAAATGCCGGACGCATTACGCTCGCTCTGAACATACGGTCCATATCCGCCGTCTTTGTCCGGGCCTTCATCATGAACAAGCCCAGTTTTCTCCAGCGTACGGTAAATAATATCCAGTGCACCTTCCACAAATCGTTCCTGGTCCGTATCCTCAATACGAAGCATAAAATCGCCATTCTCATGCTTTGCAATCAGATATGCATACAATGCGGTTCTAAGATTTCCAACATGCATACGTCCGGTAGGACTCGGCGCAAATCTTGTTCTAACTTTACTCATAATCGGTTCCCTCTCTTTATCTTAATCTTTTCTATCTTTAAATGTCCCAAAATATACTACCACATTCCGATTTTTACTTCAAGTGGGCATCGTTACTTCCCTCTTCTTTTCGAATGTATTTCATGGAATTCTGCTTCCATTCACCCTTCTGGAACGAATAAAAAACAGTATCTATAATAAAGATTGCCAGCGCAAAAACCCCCGCAATCTGAAGCGTCTGAATCAGATAGTACCCAGTCATTTTCTCATTTCCTTCCAGTATATAATGGACGATCCGGTACATGCCGGCTCCCGGTACAGTCGGCAAAAATCCTGCAATCAGAAACAGAGTGACCGGAGTCTTAAATATACGTGCAAAAATATGGGATATCACTGCCACTACAAGTGCAGAGATAAAAGATGAAAAAACAACACCCAATCCATTCTGAATGCAGATCAGATACACCAATCCTCCTGCCGCACCGACACCCCCTGCATGAAACAAATACTTTTTTGGAGTATCAAGCAGTACGGCAAAACCGTAGATTGCCAGAAATGCTCCGGAAACCTGAATCATTATTCTAAACATCTCTCGATTCATAACTGTCTCCTCCTTCTAATAACTCCCCATAATTGCCAGACCGATACCAATACCGATAGCAATTCCTGCCGCCTTGATGAATGCTTCCAGCATTCGGGCAATGCCTGAAAGATAATCGCCTCTAAGTGTATCTCTCGCTGCATTTGTGATTGCCATTCCCGGAACAAGAGGCATGATACAAGAGATGATTACAATATCAATATCCATTCTGCCACCAAGCATGATTTTCATAACTGCACTTGCCATTGCAATGCCCATAGACGAAAATACGTCTTCTATAAAAGCATGGACCTTAAGATCACGCACCGCTTCGATACAAAATGCGAGAAATGCGCCTACAATCAGCGATGACACAACCTCCCAGATTCCTCCTCCAAAGAAAAGGGAGAATCCCACACAAACAGCAACCGTTGCAGTACTATAGGACAAACGGCGATATTCTTTCTTTTTCAGTGAATTCAGCTCCTCATATGCCGCCTGCAAGGACAATTCTCCACCACAGTAACGTCTCGAAATATCATTAACCGAAACCACACGGCTCAGATTATTTTCACGGCTTTCCACACGCTTCACAAGTGTCACAACTTTCTCACCCTTCACCTTCACAGAAGCTGTGATTCCTGTCATCACGACCAGTACTTCTGACATTTCCAGATTATCTGCTGTCTTTAAAATATGGTACATGGTATCTTCCACCCGGTAAGTCTCAGCTCCGCTGCAGAGCATCAACTCACCTGCAGACATCGCTGTTTTGATTAGCAACTGTAAATCCATACTACACTCCTGTCTCCCCAATTACCCAGCTGATCTAAAAACTACGAAAGGAGACGCAGCAAAAACGCTACGTCTCCCAATATTATACGTTATTTCCATCAATTAATCAACTAATTGATATATCCTGCCTTCTTCAGCTCTTCTTCTGCTTTCGCAAGATTTGCATCAGACACACGGATGATCGGGCCTGTACATCCCATTCCGCTCTCTGCGTAGATGTTGATCTTCCAGAGTGCTTTCACCGCATCTTCAAGATCCATAACTTCGATTCCAGGAATCTGTGCTGTTACGATTTCCTTCGGCGGCTCTTTTACTTCTTCTTCTGCAGCTGCAGGTTTCTGTGCTGCCTTGTGAGCATCCAGAATTTCCTTCAGACCAGCTTTCTTAGCTGCTGCAAATTCAGCTTTTGCTACTTCAAATACTTTTCCTCTTACGAGCTGTGCTGCGTAACGGATTGCATTTGCAATAACCGGAGCGCCAGATGCACGGGATACGATCATAACGAGCTGTTCATATCCTTCTCCGATACCAGGTCCATAACCAAATCCGGTTGCTTCGAAGCTTCCGCCTGTCATGAAGGATGAAAGCATCTTAACAAGGATGTTACCGGTCAGGGAATCTGTTACCATGATGTCCGGAGCTGCCTGAAGAACATCGTTTCCTCTCATAACGCATCCGCCGTCTGCACGGGTAGATTCAGCAAATGTGATATCATATCCGTTTTCTTTCAGCTGTTTCAAAGCTTTTTCTGTCTGACGTGCACCGTCAACATTCAGAATACCAACTGTCGGATTCTTTTTACCGCATGCTTTCGCTGCGATGATTCCGTAGATCGCATTCTTGATCATTCCTTCAATACGGTCTGTGCTGGATGTACCTGTTGTGTTAGCAACAAACATCTCTTTCGCCTTTGCAGGTGTTACACAGCGTCCAACGGTAGAAACACCGATCGGGAATGGGAAGTGCATCGTTACAGCAGCGTCAATTTCTTTATTTTTGAGCATTTCTTCCATCTTATCATGGCCTTCTTCGTCGTTAGCCACTTTAACGGTCGTAACACCCTCTGCTTCTAACGTACCGATGTAGTATACATCGATTCCGTCTTTTGCCGCCTCAATTGCAGCTGCCATAGAGTTTTCTTCTCCATGCTCGCTGCCCATACCGGTCAGAGCAATTTTCGGACGTTTTCCGAAGCTTCCGGTCTCCAGTCCTTCTGCCATGCTCATGAAGGTCTCGGCGATCATTTTTTCAATTCCACTTGCCATAATCGTCCACCTCTCTATTCTGCCAGCATTGATGCAGCAAAGTCTTTCATAGCTTTAGCGATTAATCCTTTAACTTCTTCTTCAGAAACTCCGCTGTTGTCTTCTGCTCCGGTATTAGCCTGGATTACAAAAGAAACACCGTCAAACAGGTTGGTCATACGTCCAAGGAACAAGCTTCCTTTTCCGATAATCATTGCATTCTTGATCTTGCCTGCAAGAATATCTTCTCTTGCAAATCCGATGTACGGCACACCTGAAGGAATGTGTCCCTGTGTCGGAGCCCATCCTGTAAGTCCGTGCTCGGTTGCAAAGCTTGCAAGCTGTTTCTTGTCAAGGTCACCACGCTTAACAGCAAGTGCACCGATCATCTTGTAGTTAGCAAGCGGTACATCTCCTGCTCCAGCCGGTTTTGTGATATCCGGGTTCTGCATTTCCGGAGAGAATTTATCAATATCAGTAATCTTCATTCCAGCTCTTTCCAGAGGATCAGCTACAAGGCTTCCGATAACGTTCTGCGGAGCACTTCCTGTTCCTACTGTATGACGTCCAAGGATATCAAGGTTGATTTCCGGGTTCACACCATCGTTTTCAGCAATGATTACACAGAATCCGCCAAGGCAGTCTTCCAGGATCGGAAGGCCTTTCTTAACATGGTCTTTACCGTTCATACCAAGTTTAGCAGTACATCCGCCAGCTGTAACAGCTACGCATTTGTATGCTCCAGACTTAACAAGAGCTGCTGCTTCAATCAGTGCATGAGAAGGTCCTGCACAGAATCCACGAGAGTCAGATCCGGTAGCATTCATAAGACCCGCAACTTCAGCTGCCGCCTTAGCGAAGTTACCGCCACCTCTCTGGTTCATATCACCACATGCTTCCTCAGCACAGTCGATAACATATTGAATATCTGTCTTTTCGATACCTGCATTTCTTACACCATATAATAATGCAAGAACGCTGGTAGCTTTGCTCATGATATTTTCATGCATAACATGTGCAGAAAGGTTTACATCGATATCATGTGCTCTCTTAACGCATCCAACAAGCTTTCCGGCATGGTAAATACCTTCAGCATGCTCTTCGTTAACAAACTGTTCAATTTCAGAAAGTTCAACACCTTCTTCAACTTTAGCAACAATATCTTCCGTGATAATCGGATCAGCTGCGAAAGCTTCTTTGTGAGCTGCAACAAACTCTTTGTCAAGTTTAACAACTTCGAACATATCGCAGGTCTGAGCTAAAAGAATGAATTCTTCTTCCGGCATAATCTCGCCGTATTTTCCATATCTTTCAGCGCCTTCTTTAACTTTATCATAATAAGGGAACTCTACCTGAGCCAGTTCATCCGGATGTGCATTTCCGATATATACCTGGTTCGGCCAGTAGTTTACGCATTCTTCATAAGAACGAAGATGACTTTCTAATTCTTTTAAGTATTCTGATTCTGGATTCACAACCCGCTCTGTTGTCTGAGTTGTTCCGTTGTATACTACCATCTGCGGAGTATGTGCCAGAACATAGCTGGCTCCTTTAATTACACTGTTCATCGCAAGTGTCCACCTTTCTTAAAGATATCAGATAAATATGCCCCCGCCATTTATCTGACTATATTTCCTCAAATTAAATGAATTCAAGGATAGACTCTGTAAAGCAAAAGCGATGAGGTAAGTATTTACCTCACCGCTTTTTGAAATCTAAGACGTCGTCAAAGATTCTTCTTATAAATACTTACAGTATTCGTCACGGATAGCTGACATTTCGCTTACGATATCATCAACATCAAGTACCATTTCCATCATACCTACCTGTTCATCGTAAACTGCTGGGTCAAATTCTTCCTTCAATTCTGGTTCACATACGTGATATGTCGTAAGTCCAAGCTGGACTCCTGTCAATGGACCTGCAAAAGTCGGGTCACCTGCTGTTACAGTCTCAGCTGCAAGACCTGCAGCTTCACCTTCAGCAGCACCTACGATTACGACTACGTTTTCCGGGCCGTATTCTTCAGCGAATTCTTTTACCCTCTTCTGATTTTCAAGATCCATTGCGCCTGCGCTTGTTCAGACGAAACATTCTGTTGAAGAAAAAACAACTTCTCCTCCGGCTGTCTTAACGCATTCAGCGATAGCCGGTCCTGGAACACCATCACGGTCACCAATAATTACAACTTTTTTACCTTCTAAAATTGCCATGATGTTTTTCCTCCTTCCCTTCATTTTATTTTTTATTAATGAAATGCAAGCCAATTGCATTTCCGTAAAAGCCCGATGGCTTTGTACGCATTTTCGCTTGTTTACCGGTTATTCCCGGTCATTTTGCCGATCAAATCCGGCGTTCAAAAAATTAGATATATTTTTTAATCATTGCTTCGATGCTTTCCTGAGTAGCATCTTCTTTAACAACTTCTTCTATTTTCTGTCCATCTTTGTAGATAGCCATTACCGGAAGTCCTAAGATCTGCTGTCCGATAGCAAGACGACGAGCTTTTGTAGTATTCAGAGATGTGAATTTCAGCTTATCGCCATATTTGTCTGCCATTTCATGTACGAACGGCATAAGAGCCTGGCAAGGTACACATCCATCACCGAAGAAATCTACAAAAACGTAGCCTTCTGCTTCAAGTACTTCTGTTTTAAATGTATTTTTATCTACTTCTAACATTGATCTGTTCCTCCTCGAAGTCTAATTATTCATGTTCGTTAAGATATTTTTCGCACTGAGTAGCTGCGATTGCTCCGTCAGCAGCTGCAGTAACAACCTGACGAAGGCTCTTTACACGTACATCACCTGCTGCGAATACACCAGGAATATTTGTATGCATATCAACGTCTGTCGGAATATATCCTCTTTCATCAAGCTGAAGAGGAGTTCCTTCGAAGATCTTTGTGCTTGGCAGAGTTCCGATAAATCCGAATACACCAAACATTCCGTCTTCTTCATCTGCTTCAATCGTGGTAACTTCACCAGTCTTAACATTCTTAACTTTCATCCATGAAAGAATGCCTTCACCGCCGACTTCTTCTACAACGGAATCCCACATAAAGTGAAGTTTTTCGTTCTTAAATGCTTTCTCCTGAATGGACTTAGCTGCACGAAGTTCATCACGTCTGTGAATGATCGTAACTTTTCTTGCAAATTTTGTAAGATACATAGCTTCTTCAACAGCTGAATCGCCGCCGCCAACTACGAATACTTCAAAATCTTCAAAGAAGTTTGCGTCACAGGTAGCGCAGTAAGAAACGCCCTTGCCCATGAATTCTTTCTCGCCTTTGCATCCGATCGGTCTTGCAAAAGCTCCTGTTGCGATGATTACTGTCTTTCCACAGTACTCACCTTTTGCGCTTTTCAGCTTCTTAACGTCGCCTTCAAGCTCAACCGCATTGATGACATCTGACACACGCTCAACACCGAATTTTTCACACTGCTGTGTCATTCTGGCGATAAGAGACGGTCCGCTCTCTCCTTCAACAATCTGTCCAGGATAGTTTTCGATATCATCTGTAATAGCGATCTGTCCGCCATCTTTGCCTTTTTCTACTACTAATGTAGAAAGACGGCTTCTTCCTGCGTACAGACCGGCAGCTAAGCCTGCCGGTCCTGCACCCAGGACAATTACGTCATAAATTTTACTCATAACGCATTTCTCCTTCACATATTTTTAAGATTATCCGATTCGTCACAATAACTAAGTTATCGCGATTACATCCCATCTATTTACATTATACCACACAATTTTAAATCATACTAGTATTTTGCAAATATTTTTTCTTAACAATTATGCTTATTTGTCAAAGATTGTCTGATCTTCAACTTCTGTTGTCAAAGCATTTAATGCTTTCATAACAAGGTCTTTACGAAGTGCATATTCTTCATCTTTATCCAGAGCCGGATTTCCAAGTGGATGAGGAATAGCAATTGTAGGAACGATTCTGTTAGCTCCAACTGTCATAGAGATTGGAGTTACAGTACACATATGAACTACCGGAAGTCCTGCTGCTTCAATAGCTTTTACCATCGTTGCACCGCAACGTGTACAGGTACCTCAAGTAGAGGTCATGATAACTGCATCTACGCCGTCAGCGATCAGTTTCTGAGCATATTCGTCAGCGAAAGCTTTAGCAGAAGCAACTGCAGTACCATTACCAACTGTTGTGTAGAACTTGTTGTGTAATTTTCCGATAACGCCTTCTTTTTCAAGTTCGCGGAGTACGTCAACAGGAAGTACACGGTCAGCATCTTCATTAGCGTATACCGGATCGTATCCGCCATGAGCTGTCTCGTATGTCTCTTCTGTCAGATCCATAACACCTGTGATATCGTATTCGCCATAGTGAGAAGCATTTGAACTTTCGATATGGTCCGGATTTCCCTTCGGTACGATACCGCCTGATGTACACAGAGCGATTGTAGCTTTGCTGAGATCTTTAACAGCCGGGTTCGGAGCAACTCTGTCGAATGTCGGCATCGGATACTCTGTTTCGTACGGTTTTCCAGCAAGTTTCTTAAGAAGCATTTCAACTGCTCTCTGAGATCCACGTTTCTTCTCGAAGAAGTTTACACGGATTCCGTTCGGCATATAGCCTTCTTCGCAGGAAGCACCGATTGGCTCGCCTTTAGCAAGTTTCAGAGCGAGTGGAGCAAGTTTGCCAACCGCATCTCTCATACCAGCTGCGCTGTTCTTTGTAGAAACCATATATACTTTGTTTTTGAACATATCAGCGCCCGGGTTCTCAACATACATACCGGTCACTGCAGGAATTCCAAGTTCTTCCTGAACTGCATCTGCGATGGTACCGCAGGCTACACCGTAACGTCCAGCGTTGAAAGCTGGTCCAGCTACGAATACATCCGGAGCCTGTTCTTTAACCCATCCAAGGATATCAGCTTTTGCTTTTTCAAGATTTTCATTGAAGTAAGAGTCACCGCAAACGATCGTAGCAACGATTTCTGCTTCCTCTCCAAATTTCTGTGCAAGTGCCATACCTGGTCCTACTACTTCGCCAACACGAAGTTCAGCCGGGTAATCAGCTTTTTCTTCTCCACCGATATTAGCGAAGAACTGATTGATATAATGTACAACTCTAAGTTTACTCATTGTTTTACGTCCTCCCTTCCTATCGTGCGCTTAAGTAGTTGAAACCTGTTTCGTTTGTAGCGCCTGTGATAGCCTGAATTTCAACTTCGATTGTTCCGTCTTCACGAAGTGAATGTTCGTTACCACCAGCGATTGTGTTTACATAATCCAGAGTTCCGATTACTTTGTCAAGCTTCGGAAGTACGATAACCTGGTTAGCATTTCCGCCGGTTACTACTGCATCTGCAGCTGGATCGGCATCAGCAAGTGACTGAGATTTTCCATCACGTCCTGCATATTCATCAGTGATGATTACAGTCTTAACGCCTTCAGCTTCGATCTTCTTGGTGTTCATAATAAGGTCAGTATCCGGGTTACCGAAACCTTCCTGAGATACGATAACTGCATCCAGATCGAGGAAACGGCACATCTTAGCTGTCCAGTCAGAAGAACGCATCTTGTCAGCAAGGTATACGTTTTCGTTTGTAAGGATCTGGCATACAAAGTTGATAGTTTTTCCGTGCTGTTCGAACAAGTCATGAACTACCGGGTTGTTCTCATGTACATAAGTTGGGTTCTTATCACATGCAGATACACAGTTACCAGATACAATAGCTCCGTCCATAACTTCTGTCGGATTCATGATTGTAGAGAGTGTCTTCTTTGCGTCAACACCGTATACATAGGTGTCATGAAGAAGTCCCTGGCTCTGTAACATCTGAACATAAGCTACTCTCGGCAGGTTCGGGAATTTTTCTTTTCCTTCCATCACGCCGTATGTTTCATAAACTTTTGTCTCATCCGGTGTAAGTTCACGAGCAAGTTCACCAAGGTAAACAGCTACTCTGAATCCTGCAAGACGAACAGCTTTTTCATAATCATGCTGTTTGATTCCTTCAACAGGTTCACATACAACTACAAAGTTGTTCAGTTTAGAGAATGGTGTGTAATCAGCACCCGGGCCTGTCATATCGATGATACCTTCCTGGAAACCAACGATCTTACCAGCTGTAACAACAGCCATGCCTTTCAGTGCATATGTCTTACCACTTCCTACTGTATCAACCTTCGCGATAACACCCGGGAAGACTCCTCCTCTTCCTTCAACCTTAACACGTGGTTCGATAACGTCTTTAACCGGCGTAATACGTACGCTTTCGCCCGGTCTGGCAATATCAAATTTTACGCTTTTGATCTTCTCGTCTTCGAGAACGATTTCTTTTACAGCTTCTTCGGATACATAAAGAACTCCGTCTTCAATTTTGGACTCAGCTGCGAACTGAATGTCCTTGATGAAAATGTGACCCATTTCTAATCTTATCACTGTAAATTCCCTCCTTTAAAAAATTTGTTTACTATATGCCCCAAAAGTACTTTCGTACTTCTATAGCCTTTGTTTATGTCCAGCATTCAGCGGACGGTAACGCGCTTTCCAGCAGCGTGCAGTCAATCAATCTGAAATCATCATACACTTCCGGTTTGTACTTGTCCGACTTGAATTGGAATTTGCCGCATGCATGGATTGCATTCTCTATGATTTCCATAGATCGCATATCTAATTCACCGGGTTTCATAGAAATCATCACTGATTTGTATGGTGTCTCGTTCGGTTTTACACTTCCCGAAAGAGGATGTGTAAGGAGCTTATGTCCGAGATACACTCTGTCACGAACTTTTCTCAAAGTATCTTCATAGGAAAGATCCTCATATTCAACATGGTAATTCTCACCAAGTTTTTCCTTTACCAGAGTGTTGTTCGTAATAATTAGAAATCCGTCGTTCATTGTCTTCACCTTTCAGTAATAAATGTTGATTAATCAGTTTCCGAATCATCACTGTCGGAGCCGTACCTGACGGTACACAGCGAACGATTCTGTTTACAGCACCCGGACAAAATGCTTTTAAAAAAGGACGACACAAACATTTTACTGCTTTGTCGTCCTTCTGTTTCCTGCTTCTATCCACAAACTGCCTGGATTCAGAGTGTAGTACCTTTCCTGTTCCTTTTGCCTGAAAGTTTCACCTTGTCAAGATCAGCTTACATTATCCGACATCCGGTTTGCATCTTCGGCGACTGCTGTTATGTACGCAATTCTCTCACAGGAAATATCTGCCTACTATTCAGTTAACTGCATTAAACTTGATATCGTTCATATATTAACGATACTCTTTTTAACAAAGTCAGTATAACACATCTAAAATTAAAATGCTAGTCTCTTTTATAGATTTTTACACTTTTTATTATAGATTTTTTCAATAAATATATTCCGTTACATATTGGAATTATTTGCTTGTCTTCTTTTGCTTTGGCAGGAAATTATGATAGTAATCGTTATATACTTCCTTAATTGTTCCCGTCAATGCCAATAGAGCTATAATGTTAGGAAGAACCATCAAACTGTTGAAGCAGTCTGCCATATTCCAAACGAGTTCCACTTCCTGAAGAGAACCAAATACTACGCATACACAAACAAGTACTGAATAAATCTTAACTGCTTTTCCGCCAAACAGGTATCTGATATTTGCTTCTCCGAAGAAATACCATCCGATAATGGTAGAGAATGCGAAGAACAACATACAGATTGCAATAAAGATTTCACCAAACTTACCGTATAATGTAGAGAAAGCATACTGGCTAAGTTCAGCACCGGTCTTTCCGGTTGCTCTGGAACCGGTTGTGATAATAACGAGTGCTGTCAGGTTCAGGATTACGAATGTATCAATAAATACACCTGCCATAGCTACGAATCCCTGTTCAACCGGATGATTTACTTTCGCAACAGCGTGAGCGTGCGGGGTAGAACCCATACCAGCTTCGTTAGAGAAAAGACCTCTGGCAACACCTTTTGTGATTGCAAGTTTGATCGTTGCACCAAGTGCACCACCGGCAACTGCTGAAGGATTGAAAGCGCCAACTACGATGTCCTTGAATGCTCCAGGAATTGCTGTAAAGTTAGCAAAAATAACAATCAGAGAACCGATAATATAGAACGCTGCCATAATCGGAACGATCGTCTCTGTAACTTTCGCAATACGTTTCATACCACCTGTAAATACGAACAGAGAAGCGATTGCAATGATAACACCCATAACGATCTTCGGAATTCCGAAAGCGGTGTTCCATGATGCTGCAATGGAGTTCGCCTGAACTGCATTTCCCATAAAGCCAAGCGCCAAGATGATCAGGACTGCAAATATAGCTGCAAATACTTTTCCGAACGTTCCCTTAAATGCTGCACGGATGTAATAAACAGGACCACCTGTAACTGTTCCGTCTTCTCCGACCTGTTTATACTTCTGAGCCATGCAAGCCTCACCGAAAATCGTTGCCATTCCGAGGAATGCACTGATCCACATCCAGAAGATCGCTCCAGGACCACCAACTGCGATTGCAGTTGCGGCACCGGCGATATTACCTGTACCTACCTGAGCTGCGATTGCGGTTGCAAGAGCCTGAAAAGATGACATACCGTCCTTGCCTGCATCACCTTTTTTGGAAAACAATCCTCCGAATGTTCTCCTCATACTTTCGCCAAAACCTCTCACCTGAATAAACCCTAATTTGAACGAGAACCAGATACCAGCTCCCACAAGGGCAATCAGAAGAACCGATCCAGTCAATAAATCATTGACTTTCAAAACCATGCTGTTAAATACTTCGTACACAACATACCCTCCTTTTTGTCTCATAGATATTTTTTATGAATATCATTTGTTATATCTATAATATCGTATTTGTCTAATTTATTCAAGTTTTTTTATTCAAAACAATCATTTTTGTGCATATTGTCTTTTTGCAAAATGTTAAAATTGTCATATAATCCAACAAAAATGCCAAACCGCCTAAAATGGGCGGTTTGGCACATTACGATTTTATTATAGATTTTTTCTATTTCTTAATTTTCGTCAATATATCCAAATTTTTAACAATCTGACCACTATACATTGATTTCGGCTTTGACTCCAAGAAGTTCTTTATTCTCTTCCAGAATAGGCGCAATTACATTTTTCAGGAATGCATCCACCTGTTCAGGAGAACGTCCTACATATTTAGAAGGATCCATGGTCTTCTGAAGATCTTCAAGGCTCAGGTTGAACGCATCGTCCTGCGCAATCAGTTCCAAAAGATTGTTGTCCAGTCCTTTTTCTTTCACATTACGCCCTGCTTCCATAGAAAGCTCACGGATTCTTTCATGAAGTTCCTGACGGTCTCCACCGGCTTTTACTGCATCCATCATGATATTCTCTGTAGCCATAAACGGGAGCTCAGACATCAGACGTTTTTCAATAACTTTCGGATATACAACCAGTCCATCCACAACATTCAGGCAAAGATCCAGAATACCGTCGATCGCAAGGAAGCCTTCCGGAACGCTGAGACGTTTATTTGCAGAATCATCCAGTGTTCTTTCAAACCATTGTGTGGCAGAAGTAATCGCAGGATTCAGTGCATCAACCATCACATATCTTGACAAAGATGCGATTCGTTCACTTCTCATCGGATTTCTCTTGTATGCCATTGCGGAAGAACCGATCTGTGTCTTCTCAAACGGCTCTTCTACCTCTTTCAAATGCTGAAGGAGACGGATGTCATTGGAGAATTTATGTGCACTTGCTGCGATTCCGGCAAGGACATTCATTACCCGGGTATCAACTTTACGGGAATAAGTCTGTCCGGATACGGGATAGCATGCCTCGAATCCCATCTTCTGGGCGATCATCGGATCAATCTTATCGATCTTCTCCTGATCTCCCTCGAACAGCTCCAGAAAACTTGCCTGGGTTCCGGTCGTTCCTTTTGATCCGAGAAGCTTCAGGCTTCCGAGAACATAGTCAAGATCAGCAAGATCCATGGTGAATTCCTGCATCCAGAGTGTTGCTCTCTTTCCCACCGTGGTCGGCTGCGCCGGCTGAAAATGAGTAAATGCAAGTGTCGGCAGACTCTTATACTGATCCGCAAATCTGGAGAGCTCGTCAATTACATTTACCAGTTTCTTTTTCACAAGCTTCAAAGCTTCTGACATAATGATGATATCGGTATTATCGCCGACATAGCAGGAAGTAGCTCCAAGATGAATGATTCCTTTTGCTTTCGGGCATTGCTGTCCATATGCATACACATGTGACATAACGTCATGGCGCACGATTTTTTCTCTTTCCTTGGCCACTTCGTAATTAATGTCATCCGCGTGGCTCTTCAGCTCTTCAATCTGTTCGTCCGTAATATTAAGTCCCAGTTCTTTTTCTGTCTCAGCCAGAGCGATCCACAGCTTTCTCCAGGTTCTGAACTTCATATCCGGAGAAAAAATATACTGCATCTCCTTACTTGCATACCGCTCGGAAAGCGGACTTTGATATCTGTCGTATCCCATAGTTTCTTCCTCTCTTATCATATACTTTTCATATTTGAATGCATTCGGGAATAAATCAATTATTCTTCAAACGCATGTGAAACATCTTTTCCCGGCACTTCCATCGGATAGCTGCCGGTAAAGCAGGCATCACAGTATGACAGATCGCCTACCATATCTTTCAATTTCGCAATTTCCATATAACCAAGTGAATCGGCCCCAATCATTTCACGAATCTGCTCGGTTGTATGCGAATGTGCGATCAGCTGTTCATTCGAAGGCACATCGGTTCCAAAATAGCACGGATACAAAAACGGCGGAGAACTGATCCTCACATGTACTTCCTTTGCGCCGGCTTTTTTCAGCATTTTGATAATATTTGCGCAGGTTGTCCCACGCACGATGGAATCATCCACCATAACGATCCGCTTTCCGCGCACCACTTCTTCAATTACATTCAGCTTGATCTTAACGCTGGATTCTCTCTGACTCTGCTTCGGTTTAATGAACGTTCTGCCCACATAGCTGTTTTTATGGAATGCCATTCCGTAGGGAATTCCCGACTGTTCGGAATACCCCTTTGCAGCAACAAGTCCCGAATCCGGAACACCTACCACAAGATCCGCCTCAACCGGATACGATTCAGCCAGCGCTTTCCCGGCAATGATACGGGAATGGTAAACGTTGACATTATCGATCGTGCTGTCCATTCTTGCAAAATAGATGTATTCAAAAATACATCTCGCCTGTTTCTCCGGTGCGATCGCCATACTCTTATCCGAAGTAACTCCATTTTTCGTAAAGCTCACGATTTCTCCCGGCTCTACATCGCGCACAAACTCTGCCCCCACAGCAGCCAGTGCACAGCTTTCTGAAGCAAGGAACCACGTATTATCACGTTTTCCGATACAAAGCGGTTTGAATCCGAACGGATCTCTTGCCCCGATCATCTTACGGGGACTGGAGACCACCAGCGCATACGCACCTTTAATCTTCCCCATGGCATTCTTCACCGCCATCTCGGCATTCGGTGTCTTCAGACGTTCTCTTGCAATATGATATGCGATCACTTCGGAATCGATCGTTGTCTGAAAAATAGCTCCCGTATATTCCAGTTCATGCCGGAGTTCCACCGCATTCGTCAGATTCCCGTTATGCGCGATTGCAAGAGTTCCTTTCACATAATTAATGACAAGCGGCTGCGCATTCTCAGCTCTTGTACCGCCTGCCGTAGAATACCTTACATGGCCTACCCCAAGATTCCCCTTCAGGCCTTCCAGGCATTCTTCATCAAAAACCTCATTGACCAACCCAAGCCCTTTTTTGAAGAGCACTTTCCGCTTTCCATACGTATCGGTCACTGCAATACCGCAGCTCTCCTGTCCACGGTGCTGCAAAGCAAATAGCCCATAATACACCGACGGCGCGACATCTCCACCATCCATATCGTAAGCTCCAAACACACCGCACTCTTCGCCTAATCCTGTCTCAACTCTTTCAAGTCTGCTCATTGGTCTGTCTCTCCTGTTCAATTGAATGTAGTCAATTTTTCATATTAATTCTTATTACAAAGAGAGTATAATACACCGAATATAGAAAATCAATCTTTTTTACCCTCTTCTGTATTCTCTCTTCCACTCTTCCAGAAGCTCCGGCGATGCCTTTAACGAAATTTTTCCCTTTTCCCTGGCAATTTTTTCTGCAAGTTTATTATCCACTTCAAGGAAAATCTGGTTTCCTGAGATCATTTTCTGATACTCGTCCACCGGCATATACCGGTAGCAGGCATAGACATATCCTTCCAGCATCCGGCTGTCTTCACATATCTTATATGCCTTCTCGTACATCCTGGCGGATTCCTCGTAAAGAAACGCTCTTCCATATGCACTCGCAAGACAGGCATATACTCTTCCATAAAAACGTTTGTCCACGCTGTCATCCCGCTCACTGTTCACGATCGACATATAGACAAGAATCGCGGACTCCAACTCTCCACTTTCCATAAGTGTGTCAGCCTTGTATTTCTGGCGTTCCACTTCTTTCTGGTTTTTCAACTTTTCGAGCACATTCTGAATATGAGCCAGTTCTCCCTGAGTATATATCTTGGCATCGTTCAGGACATACAGTACAAACTGCTCCACAGAAACATGATTTTTCAACATTTCCATCAAAGACTCCGCCAACGAAACCAATTCCAGTTCATCCCGGATCCAGCGGCAAAGCTGTTCGTTGATAATCGTATAATCAATCAGATACAGGTTATTACAGAGGTAATAGCACAGCTCTTCAATTGTATAAATCCGCTTGTGGATACGGGTTATTTCATATGGATGCTTCGCGCGTTTTTTATGACAAAGAATTAAACTGCCCATTGCTTCCTCCTAATTCAATCACTTTTTCCGTAAAAAATCCCGTCGGCGGGAAGAATTCTCCGAATCCCACATCCTCAAATGTTATGTGGCAGGTCCGTTCATCGGTGAACATCGTGCGTATCCGAAGCCGCAAGGCATAATTCTTACGTTCCGGAAGCCCTTCCAGTGAAACCGTCTCCACACGGAGCTTTCCCGTTACCAGAGATTCGATATGAATCTCGATATCCTGATTATCCTCCAACAGCACCTCACACTGCCGGTCCGATTCATACCAGTGTGATCCCCACGCAACCAGTGGATACCACCCTTCTTCTCCCCGGCTGCGCATTTTCAGACAGATCTGTTCCGTCATCTTCGTCTCATCCAGGTAGACCGGTCCGTCGATCAGATCCATACTGCGCTGCATCGCCGTATAGCATGCACCTTTGCTGTAGAGATTGTTTCCCATAAAGGCTCTTCGTCCGTTGCAGAGAACTCTCAGCGAATTCGGATACCAGTTATTCTCAAACCCGTCACCGGTCAGGAAGACGGAGGAAACCACTTTCTTATCAAACACGCTTTGAATAAAGCTTTTGAAATGTTCATCTGCTGCTTTCGCCTTATCCACATTTAAAACCGGATACACGGATTCCAGCTCTTCCATCTGCGCTTCTGCCACTTTATCGACCGTCACAAAGCTTTCCTTTCCTTTCCGGTAACCGGTCTTCAGCTCCCGAAGCATAAAAGCACGTATCACATCCTGATCACAATAGAAAAGTGCCGATTCATACTGCCATAGTTCCTTGGGCTGGTTAAACATATAATGGCAGAAACTTTCTTTATAATCCTGAACGTAAATATTTTCCTTCATAACACCCAGTTTCTGCCCGATTCCTTTCATTAAATAACGAATATCCTCGCTCATCTCCGGTACAGTAAAAGTGATACTTTCTATCTTTTCAAAAGACTGCAGCGTCTGCCGTATAAATTCTGCCAGAAGCCATACCGCTTCAAACTCTTCTCCCGCAATCTGAAGCCGTTCCTTTTTCAGTGCTTTCTCCCAGATATCGGTAACCTGCACACTCCCGCGTACACTGCCCATTCTTTTCGCATTTTTTCCATATGTCCACACTTCTTTATAATATGTCATTGCCAGCGGGATCTGATGATTCTCCGACCCGGTATCCAGTGTATCCGGTTCCTGCGTTTCTTCATTCAGAAAACTGATCTGGCAAATCTTCGAATTAATATCGTATCCTATGATACTTCCATGTGACATGAAGTATTCCTCCTTAAATTATCCGTAAGCATCGTGGGGCAAAAGACCTTAACTCCGTAATTTCATTTAATAAGCGACGAAAATGTCTTCCGCCAGCGCCAGTTCCGCAGCATATTCGGTCATGGCGATCTGCAATGCGTCTTCTTTCAATCCGACCATATCATTCAGCCTTCCGTAACGGCCGATCGGCTTCACCTGCTTTGGTTCATAGACATGTTTCTCCGTTACCGTAACTTCTCCATTTCCGGTTTCAGTAAAATAATACCGGAGCGATTCGTCTCCAAAGAGAATCCAGGTCTTAATATAAGTATCTTCATATGCAGGCGTTAATGCTTCCTGCTGATAATTCAGACTGTCGTTGCCATCTTTCCTGATCTGATAAGATACCGTCACTTTGCTGCCCGGTTTCGCATGATATTCGATCATCGTCTTGTCATAAAGCTGTACTTCTCTCAGCCAGGTTTCGGGATAGTTCAAATAGAATGAAAAGAAAACCTGCTTTTCACACATTTCTCTCAGAAACTCTCTCAGCATCGGCTCCAGTTCCTTGTGCACTTCCCGGCTGGAATAGTATTTCAGAAGAGCAATCTTACAGATGTCGGCCAGTTCCTCTTCCTTCCGGTATTCATTTGCAATAATTGTAAAAACGCATCCTTTTACCTGACGCCCGCATACCACATACTCGCGCGATACATAGGCCAGATATGCCTGTTTCAGGCGGAAATAGGTGCGGCCCTCATAATAATCCGCAAAAATTTCTTCTTCTCCGAACATCATTTCAGAGAAAAGCATCTGCGTGATGATACGCTCTGACAGTTTATAAGTGGTAATATCGTAATCTCTCGCCTTATGCCACAATTTCTTCATATCTTCCGTAGCGCCGCAATAGTATTCGGCAAGATACGTCAGTGTCACTTTATCATACTGATCTCGTTTAAAGAGTTCAAAGCATACATAACTCAGGAAATCGTCTTCCTCATATCCTTCTTCCCGGATCCGCATACTGCAGAGGCGGAAAATATCCGCTTCCTCAAACGCATCTATTCCATATTCACGGATACTCTTCCAGTTTAATTCTTCCTGTTCTCTCTTGTATCCACCATCGCCGTTTTCAAGCTGGTATTTGCGGAAAATTTCCATATAACGGCTTTCATAAAACAGCCGGATTGTATCATAGGGAATCGAATCCACATAATGCCTTCCTTCCTTGGACTCCCACACGATCCGAGAGTCTTTACTGTATAAGTAAACGATCGTTCCGGCAGGATTATAGGCCACTCTCTGTCCAATCGTCCCATCCGGTTCCAGAACCAGGATATACGCCATATTCTTCATAGGCGTTTTTACTTCGTAAGCATGACAGATATCGTACATCGCCTTCATCCGTTCCGGTGTCATATCACGCTCGGTGCAGCAGCGTTTGTAAATGATCCGCAGCGCCTCATTGATTCTCCGCTGTTCCAGCTGCTCCCACGCAAAACGCTCCATCTGTTCACGATACGCTGCATACAACGGTCCTGTCTCATCCTGATAGGAAATCATATTCGCATACAGTACCGCCGCTTTTTTATAATTCAGATTATTTCCATGCATAAAATACAGATATACCGATTTCGGAAATTCTTTTTTGAGATGATCATCGTCGATCGTCATCATATAGTACTCATACAGCTGCGCAATCTTAAGATCGGCTTCGACTGCTTTTTCATACCATTCAAAGCAATCCGGAGTCGTTCTGTTTCCGCGGATGAGCAATGTACAAATTGCAGTGAGAATCATGGTATCCGGATACATCGCATACACTTTTCGAAGGACCCGATCCAGATTCTTGTCGTAATTTCTCTGCTGCGTCGCAAGATTTGCCATATAAAGCGCAATGTCCTTGGTGAGTAATTTATATTTCACAGCGAAATTCAGGATCTGCACCTCAAAAGAGCCGAGCTTCTTCAGTGAAGTCGGATGTTCCAGGAAACAGCGGTATGCCTGCCAGTAAAGGATGATCTGATTCGCTCCGTTATAGTAGTGTCGTTCCAGAACGTGGAGTCTCTTGCTGTAATTCTTATATTCCGGATCGATCTCGACCAGCATACAGACAAGCTGCCATGATCTAGGCCGCTTCATATATGCTTTATTCAGTTCTTCCACCACTCGATTTACATGGCTTCCTGTCTTGCGGATCAAGGCTGTAAGATACAGGTAATATGCAGAAACGATTGCATCCTTTCCAATCCCGAAACGACTGTAATTATAGTCGTCCAGAATATCATTTGCCTCGCTGACCTCTCCGCAGAGCAGATGCATATGTGCATCGATCAGCGGATACACATCGCCTTCGCCCGTGTAGATATCCAGCTTCGAGAGCTTCTCTCTCGTATGTTCCGCCCATTCTTTTACCGGAATTCTTCCCGACATGCTGGCGAGAAACTCCTTCATCACCTCTGCAAAGATCATATCCGCATCTCTGTGGTCTTCCGCATGATCCTTGTGATCCGCCACCATGATCTCATAGGTCAGTGATTCATACGGACTCTCAAACACGATCTTTCCGTAATTGTTCCCGGCATGGGTCTTCTCCGGATGGATGATATAGCTGAAATCATACAGATTTCCGACAAAATCATCTGTCGAAAAATTGTCTCTTGCAATCTGGATAAACTTCCCGTCCACATGGACTCTCACCGGCATATATCCCCAGGTATTCTTTGTAAAATGAATGATCTCTTTCGTCGCTTCCTTCAGGTTACGGAACGTTCTCTGAGTCCTTCCCATTGTCAGGAAAATGCACTCTTTCTGCTTGATTCCCACCAGAAACTCTTCCATTGCCTGTTCGCCCAGCGACCATTTTCGCATATTATCATAAAGGGCGCGGATCCGCGGCTCTTCATACTTAATCACTTCATAGAAATCTCTGGAACGGAACAGTCTCTGAGCCTCTGTAAAATCCTGAAGTGCCAGTTTCTTAAAATCACGGGTATTCTGCACCTTTCCATAAGAAGTCATGATATATGGTTTCTCTATAATCACAGTGTATGTTACTTCAAATTCTCCTCCACTGCACACGATCGTAAATTTCCCTGATTCTACATGTCCCGGCTTCAGTCCCTTCCCGTCATATGTGAACCAGATTTCTACCGGATTCCCCTCAAATCCCTGTTCATCAAGATGTACACGAAAAGAAGAAGGATATACAAGTCCTCTAATATCTCCTTCTTTCCTGTTCTTCAGGGTAAAGCATCCGCGATACACTTCACCTTCTCCAATTGTCAGTACGAGATTCGTCTCCGGAAGTACAATATCCGGTCTGGCCATGCCAAAATCTCCCTTGGAAAATCGTTTAATTTTATTCTTCATGCTAAGCCACCTACTTCTTGCATTGCATTTTTTCAAAAAGGCATTATAATGAATTATAACATTATTCGACTTATCAGGCAACGCAAATCTGAAAAAACGTACTTCAGAAAAGGAGAACTATATTATGAATACAAAACCACAATTTCACGGCAGCGATCTGGAAGCGGTCGAGGCCTATTACCACATACCAAAAGAGCAGATCGTAAGCTTTGGAGCAAATGTCAACCCACTCGGACTTTCTTCCTACGTAAAAAAACAGCTCGCCGCGAATCTGGATGTCCTGTCCTCATACCCTGACCGGAATTACACCGAACTAAAGACTGCGATCAGCCAATATCTTGGCACACACGGTTCCTGTGATGCCAAAACTCCATCTCCGGAACATATCATCGTCGGAAATGGCTCCACGGAACTCATTTCACTTCTCATTCAGACTAGACGCCCCAAAAAAGCGCTGCTTCTCGGCCCTACCTATTCCGAATACAGCCGGGAGCTTACCCTTACAGAAAGCACTCTTTCCTATTATAATTTAAAAGAAGAACTGGATTTCCATCTGGATATTCCGGATTTTTGCCGTACGATCCGGGAAAATGACTACGATCTTGTCATCATCTGCAACCCGAATAATCCGACCTCCTCCGCCCTCAGCAAGGAAGAGATTCGCACCATACTGGAAACTTGCCGCAGTGCCGGAAGCTTTCTCATGATCGATGAAACCTATGTCGAATTTGCTCCCGACATCAGTGAGATCACCGCCATGCAGCTCGTCCCGGACTATCCCGAACTAATGGTTCTGCGCGGCGTCTCCAAATTCTTTGCAGCCCCCGGACTGCGCCTGGGCTACGGTGCCACAAGCAACCACGATTTTCTCTCATCCCTGATCCAGATGCAGAACCCATGGAGCCTTAGCAGCATCGGCGCACTCGCCGGCAGGCTCATGCTCACCGACGAATCCTATATTTCCAGAACCCGCTCCCTGATCCTTAGTGAGCGCGCCCGCATGCTGGAAACATTGGCAGGCAACAGCCACCTGAAAACCTACCCGGCCTACGCCAATTTCATCCTGGTCCGCCTGCTCACCCCCGGCCTCACCTCCCAGGAAGCCTTCGATCACCTCATCCGCCAGGGCCTCATGATACGCGACTGTTCCACCTTCGAACAGCTCAAAGGCGAATACATCCGCTTCTGCATCATGTCTCCCCAGGATAACATCCGACTCCTGGATGCACTTAACAACTATACACTTACTTTAAAATGAAAACTTAACAAGAATATGCTTGCCAATAGAACAGGCTGCCGCATGCGACAGCCTGTCCTTACTCGATATCCAAATCATTAAAATCAATCTCAAAGTCCTCATAAATGTTCGCTTTGATCTTATCCTCAAATCCATATAACACCGGTGCTTCATCCTGATCAAGATAATATACAACAACAATCATCTTCATCGGATCTACAATCCAATAATCCCGCACTCCGGATTCCTTATACAACGATAATTTCGTATAATAATCCATTCTCTTACTCCCAGGAGACACCACTTCAACAATCCAATCCGGTGCACCATGACATCCCTTTTCATCCAATTTCTTCAAATCACACACCACCGAAATATCCGGTTCCACATACGTACTGTTATCGTCATCTAAAAAAACAGCAAAAGGTGCAAGATCCACCTCACACTTTCCCCCATGACAATCAATATAATCCGCAATCTTCCTCCCAATCGCAAAAACAATCTTCTGATGCATCCTTCCCGGAGGTGCCATATAAAAAATACGCCCCCCAATCAATTCCGCCCTCTCCCCCTCCGGCAGAGCATAAATATCATCTATCGTATACACTTGCTCCCTAAGCAAAGCCATAAAATCACCCTTTCCAATATCAATACTTCCATTCATATTCTACCAAAAAACCACAAACCTCACAACACCATTTTCGCACCAATCTCCCACACCATTACCTCACAAAAATTCCCTCCCCAAAATGATTCGTGCCTCCCCAGAGGCGCCAAATCATTTTTCCCAACCACTATACCTTAGTCGACTCCCTCCCGTCATCACCTCTACGCATTCCCGTCTTAAATCCCCAGGCCCCGGAGGAGACACAGGGATTGTATTGCGACTAGAACGAACAAAAAAGGCAGACTGTCCGCCCAAAAGGGCGAACAGCCTGCCGAATTTTGTCCGTTCTCCGGAGTGAGAAATCCCTGTGTCTCCTCCGGGGCCGTCCGATTTAAACAAACAAAATCAATGCAATAATCACCATATCTTCATCACCGGTATTCAGCAGCCCATGTCCGCTTCCATCTTTGCAGAAGGTTACGTCCCCTGTCTCCACCGGGTATTTTTCCCCATTATCTGTATAGACTCCGGATCCCTTTACGATATAGTAAGTCTCTGTCTCTCCGTGATGCTCATGGTATCCGATTTCGCATCCCGGTTTGAGAGTCACCTGTCCGAACAGCTTGCAGTACTCTCCCATTTCTTCTTTGCCAAGCAGCACTTCTTTCAGGATATAGCCTGCTCCTCCGGACATGTTTTCAATTTTGAGCGTCTCTCTTTCATTTGCTTTTGTCATCATTCTCACCTGCACTTTTATTTAATCTTCGCGATATCGATCAACATAAGTTGCCGGATATCGGTATTTTCCAAACTGGTTACAAGCGCGTTTGCGGTATCCATCGCGGTAAGGACGTTGACACCGGTCTCGATCGCATTTCTACGGATCAGGAATCCGTCTCTGGAGCGATCTGCTCCCTGCGGAGGTGTATCAATAACCAGATCGATCTGATGTCCCAGGATCAGATCCATCAGGTTCGGAGATTCCTGCTCGATTTTCTTGATTGCGATTGCCTTGACGCCATGCTCATTCAGATAATCTGCGGTTCCTCTTGTTGCGAAAATGCGGTAGCCCAGTGCACGGAATCTGCGTCCGATCTCCACTGCCTCCGGTTTATCATCATCACGTACTGTCATGATCATATTCTTATATTTCGGAAGGTTGACACCTGCACCGAGGAATGCTTTATAAAGTGCTTCATTAAATGTCTTTGCAATACCAAGACACTCACCGGTGGACTTCATTTCCGGTCCGAGGCTGATGTCCGCGCCGCGGATCTTCTCAAAGGAGAATACCGGCATCTTGATCGCGATATAGTCCGCTTCTTTCTGAAGCCCCGGAGTATAGCCGAGTTCTTTGAGCTTGTGTCCGATGATCACCTGGGTTGCAAGCGGTACGATCGGAATACCCGTCACCTTACTGATATACGGCACCGTACGGCTGGAACGAGGATTGACCTCAATAACATAGACTTCTTCGCCGCATACGATGAACTGAATGTTGATCATACCGATCACATGCAGCGCTTTGGCAAGTCGTTTTGTATATTCTTCAATTTTGCGTTTTGTCACTTCGGAAATGCTCTGTGCCGGGTAAACCGAAATACTGTCGCCGGAATGGATTCCTGCACGTTCAATATGTTCCATGATTCCCGGAATCAGGATATCCTCGCCGTCGCAGACCGCATCGACCTCGATCTCTTTTCCCTGGAGATATTTATCTACCAGGATCGGGTGATCCTGCGCGATCCGGTTGATGATACCGATGAATTCGTCGATATCGTGATCGTTGATTGCAATCTGCATTCCCTGTCCGCCAAGCACGTAGGAAGGACGAACCAATACCGGATAACCGAGACGATTTGCAACCTCTTTTGCTTCCTCTGCGGTAAATACTGTGTCTCCCTTCGGGCGCGGGATGTTGCACTGTGCCAGGATCTCGTCAAAGAGTTCTCTGTCTTCCGCGGCGTCTACATCTTCCGCAGCGGTTCCGAGGATCGGGACTCCCATCTTCATCAGGGATTCGGTCAGTTTGATCGCCGTCTGGCCACCGAACTGCACCACGGCTCCGTCCGGTTTTTCCAGATCCACAATACTCTCCACATCTTCCGGTGTGAGCGGTTCAAAATACAATTTATCTGCGATATCGAAGTCGGTACTTACCGTCTCCGGATTGTTATTTACAATGATCGTCTCATAACCTTCTTTTGCAAATGCCCAGGTACAATGTACAGAACAGAAGTCAAATTCGATTCCCTGTCCGATTCGGATCGGTCCGGAACCAAGTACCAGAACTTTCTTCTTGCCGCTGGTCTCTTCCACTTCATTCTGACTGCCGTATACGGAATAGTAATACGGTGTCTCTGCCGCGAATTCTGCCGCACAGGTATCGACCATCTTATAGGCTGCAACGATTCCGTTTTCATGGCGCATGTCATGGATCTGGCGCTCACTCTTTCCGGTCAGGCGCGCGATCACATTGTCCGGGAATTCGATTCGTTTTGCTTCTTTTAAAAGTTCCGGAGTAAGTTCCTGTGTCTTCAGTGCCTGTTCCATCTCTACCAGGATCGCGATCTTGTCGATAAACCATTTGTCGATCTTGGTGATGTTATGGATCTCATCGTAGCTGATTCCCTTGCGGATTGCTTCTGCAATCAGCCAGATACGACGATCATCTACGATCTCCAGTTTTTCCAGGATCTCCTCTCTGGAAAGTGCTGTGAAATCATAAGACATCAGACTATCCACATGCTGTTCCAGAGAACGGATTGCCTTCATCAGGGCTCCCTCAAAGTTATCACAGATACTCATGACCTCTCCGGTCGCCTTCATCTGTGTGGTAAGGGTTCTCTTCGCACTGATGAATTTATCAAACGGAAGTCTCGGCATCTTGACTACGCAGTAATCCAGCATCGGCTCGAAACTTGCGTAAGTCTTCTTCGTAACTGCATTTTTGATCTCATCCAGCGTATATCCCAGCGCGATCTTGGCCGCAACCTTCGCAATCGGATAACCGGTCGCCTTGGAAGCCAGCGCGGAAGAACGGCTTACACGCGGATTTACTTCGATTACACAGTATTCAAAAGTCTCCGGATGAAGCGCGTACTGCACGTTACATCCGCCGGTGATGTTCAGCTCGCTGATGATGTTCAGCGCAGAGGTACGGAGCATCTGGTATTCTTTATCTCCCAGAGTCTGGGACGGAGCAACGACGATACTGTCTCCGGTATGAACACCCACCGGGTCAATATTTTCCATATTACATACGGTAATGCAGTTGCCTTTGCTGTCACGCATTACCTCATATTCGATTTCCTTCCATCCTGCGATGCAGCGCTCAACAAGCACCTGTCCGACACGGGAAAGTCTCAGTCCGTTCGCCAGGATCTCTTCCAGTTCCACCACATTGTGTGCGATACCGCCGCCGCTTCCGCCGAGGGTGTATGCCGGGCGGAGCACGACCGGATATCCGATCTTAGCCGCAAATGCAACACCGTCGTCCACATTCTCCACTACAAGAGAAGCTGCCACAGGCTCGCCGATCTTCTCCATAGTTGCCTTGAATTCCAGACGGTCTTCCGCCTTTTTGATCGTCTCTGCTGTGGTACCGATCAGACGGACATTATGCTCTTTTAAGAAACCTGCCTCTTCCAGCTCCATCGCAAGATTCAGTCCGGCCTGTCCGCCCAGTGTAGGCAGGACGCTGTCCGGCTGTTCCTTCAGGATCAGCTGCTCTACAACTTCCGTTGTCAGCGGTTCAATATACACACGATCCGCAATGTCTTTATCCGTCATGATGGTTGCCGGGTTTGAATTCAGAAGGACAACCTCCAGTCCCTCTTCTTTCAGAGAACGGCAGGCCTGCGTTCCCGCATAGTCAAATTCCGCGGCCTGTCCAATGATGATCGGACCGGAACCGATCACTAATACTTTCTTAATATCCTGATTTCTTGGCATTATTCTGTTCCTCCCATCATCTTCATGAATCTGTCAAACAAATAGCCGGAATCCTGCGGTCCCGGGCAGGCCTCCGGATGGAACTGCACCGTGAAAATGTTCTTACCGATATATGCCATTCCTTCATTCGTCTTGTCATTGACATTTTCAAATGCCGGAACTGCCACAGATGGATCCAGACTGTCCGCATCGACTGCATATCCGTGATTCTGTGACGAAATATAGACTCTTCCCGTCTCCAGATCCTTAACCGGATGATTTCCTCCGCGGTGTCCGTACTTTAATTTGTATGTTTTCGCACCATTAGCAAGCGCCATAAGCTGGTGTCCCAGACAGATCGCGAAAATCGGAATATCGGAATTATATAATTTTTTAACTTCTTCAATAATGGAGGTGCAATCCGCCGGGTCTCCCGGTCCGTTTGATAACATAATTCCGTCCGGATTGCTGGAAATGATCTCAGCAGCCGTCGTGTGAGCCGGATAGACCGTCACTTCACAGCCACGCTGATTTAAAGACTTTGCGATATTATTCTTAGCCCCGAAGTCCATGAGAGCAACCTTCGGGCCGTTTCCTTCAATTACATATTTTTCACTGCAGGTCACTTTGGAGACGACATCCCCTACTTTGTACGCGTGCAGCTTCGGAATGATCTCTTCCAGATCGTAATTCTCATTGGTAGTGATCATGCCGTTCATCGTTCCCTTTTCACGGAGAATCTTCGTCAGTGCTCTGGTATCAACTCCTGCAATTCCCGGAATATCCTGTTCTTTCAGAAAATCCTGAATCGTTCCTTCACATCTGAAATTACTTGGCATTCTTGACAATTCTCTTACGATATAACCATCCGGCCACGCTTTTTTCGATTCCATATCCGGTGTGATCCCATAATTTCCAATCAATGGATATGTCATAACAACGGCCTGTCCGGCGTAAGAAGGGTCTGTAAGCACCTCTAAATATCCTGTCATTGAGGTATTAAATACTATCTCACTAATCATGTCTCTTGTCGACCCGATGCTCGTTCCTTCGAACACAGTTCCATCTTCTAAAATTAGAAACGCTTTCATATGTTCACCTTATCCCTTCATAGTATTTTACTTCATCAATCCTTAAAAGAAGGCACTCATGGAGTCTTTTCCTCAACCATGAGCGCCCACTTTCTCAAATTGTAAAAATTCTAACACATATGAGACCAGATTTCAACTACTAATTTACTTCTTCATCTGACTTATCGTTCTTATGTCCTTATTCCTCAATGTCCGGAAGTGCTGCGATCTCGGCAAGCCGCTCAACGATTGGAAGATGCTGTGTGCACTGTCTCTCACATTTTCTGCATCCGATGCATTCTGCCGCTTTCGCTTTCGGAATATCCCAATGATATGCAATTCTGGATGTAATTGCATCCTTCTTGCCGGTCAGTATGTACTGATTGTATGCATCCATCATCTTCGGAATTGGAATTTCCTTCGGGCATCCCTTACAGTAACTGCAGCCGGTACACAGGTTATTGAAAGAAAGACCTTCTGCCTCATACATGGCCGCGATTTCCTCTGCCGGACGTTCTTCCAGATTTTCGACTGCCTTCACAGCGTCATCCACATGTTCCTTCGTCGTGCATCCTGCCAGCGCAACCGTGATCTCCTTGTGGGAAGCCACAAACCGGAGCGCCGCCTGTGGAACCGTCAGATCCGTTCCCCTTGTCAGATAGGAAAAAGCATCCGGATTCTGCGGAATCAGACCGCCGCCGAGCGGATTCATGACAACCACACCCATTCCATTCTCATGAGCCGCTTTGATCCCGCTCTGGCGGAACCGGTAGTTGAGCGCATTGTAGCCGATCAGCATTCCCTTAAATTTCCCGGTCTCCACAACTTTCTCGATATCATTTCCCTGCATATGGGAAGAAAATACAATATTCCGGATCAGTCCCTCTGACTTCGCCTCTTCAAAGAAACCGTATAAAAGTTCCATGTGCTTCTCCCAGGACTCCAGGTTCAGCATGCACCACATATGATAGAAATCAATATAATCCGTCTTCAGCCGGTCTAAAGATGTCTCCAGTCTCCTCCGGAAATTATCCCGGCTTGCATCTTCGTTCAACGTTCCGAGATTTACCTTGGAAGTCACATACACGTCGCTTCGTTTCACCTGGGAAAGTGCGATTCCGGTAATGATCTCACTCTTATCATGACAATAGGCAGGTGCCGTATCCCAGTAATTGATTCCCTTCTCAAATGCGTAGAGCGGAATCTCGGCACATTTTTCCAGACGTCCCGCCTTTACGTCCTCCTCATCGTACCGCATGGTTCCAAGCCCGACTGCCGAAACCTTCATATCCGTGTCTCCATACTGCTTATAATACATTTCTTGTTCCTCCTTTATGAATAATTCCAATAGATTGTAAGTTTATCCAGAAGCGGTTCCTCCACATAAGAATAATGAACTTCCCTGAGCCCATACATCCTGCCAAGATACGAAGCGCCTTCCTGAACCAGTTCTCCTGTGACCGCATCGTGTGCCTGTTCATACACGGCATCACTTACGAATTTAAAGATAACGCTCGCCTCACCCGCATCGATCGAATCATACATAGCTTCAAGCAGCGTATCCCGTTCATAGCTCTCATAAAACATCCCGTTCATGCGATAGTAATTCCACCGGTCCGGCCCACATTCGGGATAATCATATCCCTCTTTCAGGGTATGCGTTCGTAAAATCATATCCTCCGTACAGCAAAGATAATCGTAGGTCATCGCTCTGGAAGCGACCTGCTCCTCTTCCTGTTGAAACATAGGATCGCCCCACGTCGTATCCACGAAATACCATTCCCCCTCACAGCGTACCATGTTCCACGCATGATCCTCCGTATTTCCGTCCGCATCCGTCGTCGTTCCCGTGACATAGGCGCAGACGATTCCCAGCCGGTTCAGAAGATACTGCGTACTCCGTGCATATCCGGCGCAGACGGATTCCTTCCCCGCCAGTGCACTGTAGATATTTTGATTATCCGGTGCATCCAGATTATATTCCACTGTCTGGATCAGATATTCGTAAACCGACTTAATTTTCTCATAGTCGGATGCCGTCTCCTGAATCGCCGCCAGACATTCCCCGGCCGCAGCATCAATCTCCTGCTTTTTCCTCTCTTTCTCCTCGCCGGTACACAAATATTTCGGTGCAAAGTCCACATAGGCTTCCTGCAGAATCGTCTCTGAATACGAAGTCGACACTGCATTCCCGTCGCACCAGAATATTTCCGGATGATCATTCAACACATGCAGGAAAATCGCATTTGCCAGTTCTCCCCCTGATGCATGAAGCGAAATATGTTCTTTTTCTTCCATCAGTCCCTGATAGATTTCCTTATATACCGTCTTCTCTTCCTCTGTCTCCAACAGTCCATAATAGAATCCGTCCGCCATTTCCTCTTCCGTGACACGCACTTCTTCAAACAGAGGAACATCATCCTTTCCCGATTCCGTGCTCAGAAATCCCACCACCTCAAAAGCATTCGGATTTCTCAGGAAATACGCAGCACTAAGACAGATCAGTCCAGCCGCAAAACAGAGAAATACAGTGACTGCTCCGAGACATCCTGATTTTTTCTTTCTTCTATTTCTTCTTCCCACAATCAGACTCCATTCAACAATGATTTCTTTCTTTCAAATTGTATCATAACCGGAAATTTTTCACAATATCGGGGAATCGGAATATATTATTCATAACAGCATCCTTGTGAGGTTTTCCATATGAATTTTCTCAAAACAATGCAGGAGAATTCGTCCTATCACGGCAAGCTTCAGGTGTCGGTCACTTCCCAGATCAATGCACGTCCCATAGCAGACGCCACCATCCAAATCTCCTATTCCGGTGTCCCGGAAAATACCATTGAGAAGCTGACCACCAACTCGTCCGGTCAGACGGATACCATCGAACTTGCATCCCCTCCTCTCGAATACAGCCTGAACCCTTCCATCGAGGAACAACCCTATTCCGAATACACCCTGAACGTTTCCGCCCCTGGATACGAACCGGTCAGCATTTCCGGTGCCGAGATCCTTGCGGATGTCACAGCGCTCCAGAATGTACGCATGCGGCCCATCGAGCCGGAACAGCCGCCGGAGATCTTCGTGATTCCGGCCCATACACTCTACGGCGTCTACCCGCCCAAAATTCCCGAGGATGAGATCAAGCCGGTCAATGAAACCGGAGAAATCGTCCTGAGCCGCGTCGTAGTGCCGGAATTCATCGTCGTCCACGACGGTTCTCCCAGAGATTCCACTGCCAAAAACTACTATGTGAAATATAAAGATTACATCAAAAATGTGGCATCCAGCGAAATCTATGCCACCTGGCCGGAAAATACGATCCGTGCAAATGTGCTCGCGATCATGTCCTTCACTCTGAACCGTGTCTATACGGAATGGTACCGGAATCAGGGCTATGATTTTACGATCACCTCTTCCACCGCCTTCGATCACAAATGGATTCCGGAGCGGAACATTTACGATACGATCTCGGTGATTGTGGATGAACTCTTCGGGAATTATCTCTCCCGCCCGAATGTGCGTCAGCCGATCCTGACCCAGTACTGTGACGGAAGGCAGGTGCAGTGCCCGAACTGGATGGTTCAGTGGGGAAGCATGGCTCTCGGAGAACAGGGCTACACTCCACTCGAGATCCTTCGCTATTATTACGGCGACAATATGTATATCAATACCGCTCAGGAGATCTCCGGAATACCGTCGTCCTGGCCCGGATACACACTGGGGATCGGATCATCCGGCGAGAAAGTGCGCCAGATGCAGGAACAGCTGAATGTGATCTCGGATGCTTATCCGGCGATTCCGAAAATTGCCGCAGACGGAATCTACGGCCCTGCCACTTCTGAAGCAGTCCGCGTATTCCAATCCGTTTTCGGCCTGCCCCAGACCGGCACCGTTGATTATCCGACCTGGTATAAAATATCAGAGATCTACGTCGGTGTGTCCCGGATTGCCGAACTGGTCTAGTTGCACCAATGCCACCTGCTTGTCATTTCTTATGCAAGAACAAACATTTTATCATTCACAATACTATATGCCACTGATATATCCACAATATGTTGATTATTTAACAATAATAATCTTTCTCACAATCACCCAGTTTTAACAGCAACTTCCAGTTTAAGACTTTCTTTTCTCCATATACTATCATCGTAACATCTAAAAAGAAGTTACAGCTAAAAATGAAAATGAAAAACATTACAAAAGGAGGAAATTGAAATGACAAGTCGTTCATCAAACAGAGCAGCCGTTCCGGAAGCCAAGGGCGCTCTTGACAAATTCAAGTACGAGGTTGCCAGCGAACTGGGAGTGCCGTTATCCGACGGATATAACGGAGACCTGACTTCTAGACAGAATGGTTCTGTCGGCGGATATATGGTTAAGAAAATGATCGAACAGCAGGAAAAACAGATGGCAGGTAAATAGCACCAAGGCTGTCAGGCAATAAAGCCGGAAAATATCCGCTCTTCTTTTTCTACCGGAAAAGGAGACGCGGATATTTCTGATGTAGTTGACAAATCTTTCAATCTTTTCAAAAAAACTATTGCATTTTATTCAGAATTTGTTATAATAGTTTTGTTACTGCGAAGGAACATTTGCTGGAATAGCTCAGTCGGTAGAGCACTTCACTCGTAATGAAGGGGTCGTCGGTTCAAGTCCGATTTCCAGCTTTATATTTCCAGTATCCTTATCAGTATTACCAATTAGAGCTTCCCTTATCATAAGGGAAGTTCTTTTTTTATCTCAAATTCAAGTACGCCTCGGCGTACTTGCTGCGAGGTGCGCGTCATGCTTTGCATGACACAATACATCTGCGCACCTCTGCAATCCGCCGGAGGCTTTATCTTGGAAGGAGATTGGACCCCCACCAAGACATATTTGTCACAACTCACCCCTATAGAGGTGGGAGTCTTATCTTCTTTCAAGATAAAATCTCCGGGAACAGTCCCCAAAACCATATATTACAAAGTTGCCTCCAGATCCGCGCTCGCACAATACTCTTCCAGATGTTCTTTCAACCTGCGATGTTTCTCCATCTCCATTGCCGGATCTTCATCCAGAATCATATTCGCCGCATCATTGGCCATTTTCAGCACATCTGCGTCCTGGAACACATCGCCGATCCGAAAATCCATAAGTCCGCTCTGCCGGATTCCGAATAGATCACCGGGGCCGCGCAGTTTCAAATCCTCATTCGCAATATAAAATCCATCGTTGGATTTGTTCAATATCTCCAGACGTTTTTTCGTTTCTTTTGTTCTGGAACCGCTCATGAAGATGCAGTACGACTGGTGTTCGCCTCGTCCCACGCGGCCGCGGAGCTGGTGAAGCTGGGCCAGTCCGAATCGCTCGGCATTTTCTACCATCATGACCGTCGCGTTCGGCACATTGATTCCGACTTCAATAACCGTCGTGGAAACCAGAATCTGGATCTCATTGCGGCTGAACCGTTCCATGATCGAATCCTTCATCGTCTGTTTCATTTTACCGTGCAAAGCCTCCACACAGATACCATTTCCCATCTCTTCCTGCAGCATGGCAGCGTAATCCATGACATTCTCCGCTTCCATCGCCTCGCTCTCTTCCACCATCGGACAGATCACGTAGCATTGTCTTCCCGCAGCAACCTGCTTTTTCATAAACTGATAGGCCGTCTGACGGTAGCTGGTATCCACCACGCAATTCTTGATCGGGAGGCGGTTCGCGGGCAGTTCGTCGATGACCGAGATGTCCAGATCACCGTACAGAATGATGGCAAGGGTACGCGGAATCGGCGTGGCACTCATGACAAGTATATGCGGAATTCTCCCTTTTCCGGCAAGTGCCTCTCTCTGGCGGACACCGAACCGGTGCTGTTCATCCGTTACCACCAGCGCCAGATTCTGATACACCACCTTTTCCTGAATCAGCGCGTGCGTTCCGAGAATGATCTGTACTTCACCACCTGCGATCCGCTCGTACGCGAGACGTTTCTCCTTTGCCGTCATGGAGCCGGTCAGCAGTTCAGCTTTTAATGGGATATGATAGGTTTCAAACAATTCTGTCACCGACTCGTAATGCTGTTTTGCAAGCACCTCCGTCGGTGCCATCATGGCTCCCTGCATCCCGTTCAGTCCCGCGAGCATCAGCGCCAGCACCGCGACAATCGTTTTCCCGGATCCCACATCGCCCTGGATCAGGCGCGACATCACATAGGAGCCCGTCATTTCTGTTTCGATCTGTTCCCACACTTTTTTCTGCGCCCCTGTCAGTTCATAGGGAAGCGCCGCAAGAAATGCATCCGTCTGTGCTTTCTTCTCGATGGCAAATCCATTTTCCGCGCGTTCACTCTTCTCGCGAGTCTGCCTGAGTGCAAGAATAAACGTAAGAAATTCTTCAAATACCAGTCTCTGCCGTGCATGATAGAATTCCTGTTTATCCAATGGAAAATGAATTCCGTGCAGCGCATAATTATATTCAGCCAGATGATACCGCATTCTCACATCATTCGGGAGAAAATCGCGGCTCAGATCCAGATAATCCAGGGCCTGACGCACCGCTTTCGCAACCGCATTGCTGGTAATTCCGGCTGTGAGCGGATAGATCGGCTGCATCGTCCCCTGTTTGACCTCATAGTTCTCCGGCGGACTGAAAATCTCAGGATGCTCCATGACAAGCTGGCCTTTCTTGTCGATCACGCGCCCCCTGACGATAATCGGAGCACCGCTTTTCAATGTATTTTTCAGAAACGGCATCCGGAACCAGATCACCTTCAGCGTACCGGTCAGATCCTTCACATAGGCTGTCGTCACCTGCATATTTCTCCCGCCGCCCGTCTGGACTCTTCCGTAAATGATGCCTTTGACAGCCTGAACCTTTCCTTCTTCCAGTTCTCCGACACTGACCGGCTCTTCGTACACATCATACCCGCGCGGATAATACCGGAGCAGATCACCGACCGTATATACACCCATTTTCTGGAACAGCTTTTCCGTCTTTTCTCCTATTCCTTTCAGTTCACTGATTCTCGACTGCTCATTCATTTCCAATAATTCCTTTACTCATCAAAAGAATGGGAGTATTCCACAACACTCCCATTCCAACTTACTATTTTCGCTATATTTTATCCAATCTCTCAATCACTCTGATCCCGGGTTCTACTCAACCGCCAGAACATAGTAATAGATCGGCTGTCCGCCGCTGTGCACATCCACATCCATATCCGGATACATTGCTTCCAGATCTGCCGAGAATTTCTCAGCCTCCTCATCGGAAATATCTTCGCCGTAATAAAGGCTGATCAGTTCCGAATCTTCATCGACGAGCTGAGCGAGCATGTCCTTCGTCGTCGTCTCGATCGCAGTGCCGACAGCGAGGATTCCATGATCTCCGATTCCCATGATATCCCCTTCATGGATCTCTTTGTCATCAATGTGTGTATCACGAACCGCGTACGTTACCTGTCCTGTCTTCACATTCTTGATCTCTTCAAGCATAGCCTCTTCATTCTCGGCAGCGCTCAGCTCTGCATTATAATTAATCACAGCCGTAATTCCCTGCGGAACCGTCTTTGTCGGGATCACTACAATATGCTTGTCCGTGGTAAGATCCCTTGCCTGGTTCGCTGCCATCACAATATTCTTATTGTTCGGAAGGATAAAGATCGTATCGGCATTGACCTGTTCGATCGCCGTCAACATATCGTCCGTACTCGGATTCATGGTCTGACCACCCTCGATGATATAATCCACACCCAGCTCACGGAAGATCTCGTTCAGACCTTCACCGATGGAAACTGCGATAAATCCAACCGGTTTGCGCGGTTGCTGTGCCGCTTTTTCCTTCGCTTCCTCAGCCTGTGCCTTTGCAAGCTTCTCGGCATCCTTGATGAGTTTCTCCTGATGTTCCTCACGCATATTGTCGATCTTCATTCTGGAGAGCTGTCCGAATGTCAGTGCTTTCTGAATCGCAAGTCCCGGATCATTCGTGTGTACGTGAATCTTGACAACATCATCGTCCGCCACACAGACAATGGAATCACCGATGGATTCCAGATAAGCCTTAAATCCGGCCTCGTCCTCGTCTGTAAATTCTTTTTCCAGCAAAATGATGAATTCGGTACAATATCCGAACTTGATCTCCGCCGTTGCATCAGCCGAAATCTTCGTCACATTCACTCCGCTTCCCGGTTCGATCGCTTTGTATTCGATCTCTTTTCCGAGAAATGCATCGTATGCTCCGCGGATCACTTCCAAAAGTCCCTGTCCGCCGGAATCCACAACGCCTGCTTCCTTCAGAACCGGCAGCATCTCCGGTGTCTTCTCAAGAACAACTTCCGCTTCTTTGATAACTTCCGGAATAAATATCTCCAGATCATCCGTCTCTTCGGCCATCTGTTCCGCTTTCTCCGCGATTCCTCTTGCCACGGTAAGGATCGTTCCCTCCTTCGGCTTCATAACCGCCTTATAAGCAGTTTCCTTTGCACGAACCAGCGCTTTTGCAAGCGTCGGAACATTGATCTCCTTCTCATCACGGATCGCTTTCGTAAATCCACGTAGGAGCTGGGACAGGATAACACCGGAGTTACCTCTTGCTCCTCTTAACGATCCGGAAGAGATTGCCTTCGCAAGAGATGTCATATCCAGCTTCTCCAGCGCAGTCACTTCTCTGGCTGCCGCCATGATCGTAAGAGACATATTCGTGCCCGTATCTCCATCCGGTACCGGAAATACGTTCAGTTCATTGATAAATTCCTTCTTCGCCTCAATATTTTGTGCGCCTGCAAGAAACATCTTTGCAAGCATCTCCACATTGATAGTTTTCGTTGCCACGACAAGATCCTCCTTAATTAGTCGATTACCCGCACACCTTCGATATAGACATTGATCTTATCGACAGTCATTCCGGAAAACTCTTCTACTTTATATTTAACGTTGCTGATCAGGTTCTCTGTAACCGCAGAAATACTCACCCCGTAAGCTACGATCACGTGAAAATCCAGCGTGATACGGTTATCATCCGTAATGGAAACACGAATTCCCTTTGTCAGGCTCTCCTTCTTCAGAAGCTTTACAAGTCCGTCTTTCACATTCACCATTGCCATTCCAACGATTCCGAAGCACTCTACCGCAACAGAACCCGCATATTTTGCAATGACATCAAGGTCAACGGTAATAATACCTAAATCAGTACTCATACTACCTTTCATAATCTGTACCTCCAATTCTACGACTCCATATAGGCTTCTATTATTATACTCTATTCAGAACTATTTTACAAGAAAAAGAGAACCTAAGCTGTCAACACTCGGTTCTCTACTTGTCTGAGTATGCAAGATAATTTCAAAATAATCTTTCTCTCTTCCGTTCCAACTCAAATGATCTGCCGGATTCTTCTGCTTCAATCTGATAATTAAGCTCTTTCTACACGACCGGATTTCAAGCAGTTTGTACAAACATACATTTTCTTAACTCCGCCGTTCTCTGTCTTAACTCTTACAGATTTAACGTTAGATTTCCACATCTTAGATGATTTTCTATTAGAGTGACTTACGTTGTTTCCAAAGTGAACACTCTTTTCACAAATAGCACATTTAGCCATGATTGCACCTCCTACCGTTCAAATATGTCCAAATGCATGGACTCACAACAATGGTTATTTTATCAGATATTAGCGATAAATGCAAGAGAAAAAATACTATTTTTTGGATTTATTCGATTTCTTACCAGCCGTATCCGCGGCATAATACTCGCCATATCCTTTTTTCTTGTAATTTTTTCCGTAATATTTGCTGTAATAGCCTTTATGTTTCTTACGTTCTACCTTGTTCAGTACAACTCCAAGTATCGGAATTCCCGTAAGTTCCAGCTTCCCTTTCACTTCCTGTGCAAGTCGGTACTTGGTCTTGGATGACTCTACGACCATAATTGCGCCGTCGCATTCACGTGCAATGATCGCGGCGTCAATGACAAGCCCAAGCGGCGGGCAGTCGATAATGACATAATCATACACCTTGCGTAATGAGTCAACCATGCCCTGAAATCTCTTTGTCTCCAGAAGCTCTGTCGGATTCGGTGCAAGAGGTCCGGACATCAGCATATGCATTTTCGGAACATTGGTAGCTACAATTGCCTCTGCCAATGTACACTGTCCTGAAAGGAAATGTGACAATCCTTTGTCCACCTCACTTACCTTCAACCTGGATGCCATTACGGATTTTCTCATATCTGCGTCCACCAGAATAACAGTCTTCCCCATATCTGCGATAGCTTCTGTCAGTTCGATCGATACGGATGTTTTACCTTCTCCCGGAAGACAACTGGTCATCATGATAACCTGTTTATCATCTCCGCAGAACTGCAGATTCGTACGGAGTGCCCTGATTTCTTCTCTGATTGAATAGCTTTTCTGTTCAAGCGTTATATTCACTCTTTTCATCTGTTCACCTGTTCTTCAATATATTTAACGGATTATTGAAAAATATCCTTTCTGCATATTGTTTTCCCATTTTTTTTGTAACATAAGAAGCACATTTCTTCAAATTCAGTTTCCGGTCACTCGTATTATGCGTATCCGATGCAATAAAATCAATCAAATCTTTCTTCATCAGTTCCAGACAGAATTTCTTAAGCTTCCATCCTTCTTCACCCAGTACAGACCCGGCATTCACCTGGATCAATGCTCCCATGTCCTTCAGTTCCTGTATCTTTTCCATTTTCTGACAACAGAAGTACCGTTCGACATGTGCAACGATCGGTTGATATCCGTGAGTAACTAACTCGTACACATAATTGCGAACTGTCGGGAACAAATCATTCATCGAGAACTCAATGAGTACATATCTGCTTCCGGCCATACTTGGTCTCTTTCTGTTATCCATATGATCTATGATCTGTTCATTCCGATAATATTCACAGCCAAGGCTCATAGATACGCCCATCTCATATGCAATATCGCGCAAATGCCGATATGAATAAATAACCCTTTTCATTGATGGTTCAAACATCTCCGGACGGTAGTGCGGCGTAACGATAACATGCATTATCCCTTGTTTTTTCATTTCTCTTAGAATCTTCAAGGATTCTTCAACAGAATCCGGTCCATCATCAACTTTAGGGAGAATATGACAATGAATGTCAATCAAATTCATTTTTATACTCCTACAAGCAGAAAACTCTTCCTGCGGTCAGATAATCCCGCCGCAAAGAAGAGTTTTTCTTCCAATCACATCATTAACCAATTAGTCTTCTTTCTTCTCAAGAGCTTTAGCTCCGGCTAATGCTGCAAGTCCGGCAATAGCAGCTACAGATGCTACAGATGCGCTTGTCTTAGGTGAGCTTGCTTCAGTTTTTGTTGTCTGCTCAACTTTTGCGCTTGGGCTCGGTGCAGCAAAAGCTGTCATACCAGCGCATGCAACCATAGCTGCTGTAAGACCAAGTGATTTAACAAACTTTGATTTCATAGCAATCGTCCTCCTCAATTAATAAAATATTGTGATACTAATATGAATTGTATCCTTATCAGACTATAATATAACACATTTAGTTGCTTTTGTAAAATGTTTTTAACACAATTCTTTGTAAACTTTTGTTATCAACAATATATTGGGCGTGTCCGTCCTTGTAAATCACCTCTCCAGGCACTTCCATCGTCTGATCCTCTATATCGTATTCAGTCAGTGCAGCCATCTCTTCCGCAGTCATATTCGTCACCATATACGGCTCCATTTTTTGATAGAGGCTCATATACTGCGCTTTACCTTCCATACTCTGTATCTTTTGGATCAGAGCATTCATAAATTGCTGCTGGCGCTTCATTCTGTCCAGATTACTGTCCAGTTCATCAATATCCCTTGTGCGGACATATTTCTCAACCAGTTTACCGTCCATTGTAATCGTAGACCCCTTCACAAATGCCGGATCGATTGCCGTATAGTCTTCAGGAATGGTCATCTGAACCCCACCGATTGCATCAGCGATCTCAATCATCCCTTCAAGCGTAAGAGACAGGTAGGACTGAATATCCACTCCATAAAGGAGTTCCGATACTCTCTCTGCTGTAAGACGGCAGCTCTGCTCCTCTCCGTCACCATACGCATACTGAAGTGCAATCTGCATGGACTCAGTTCGATTTTTCACTCCATCTACAGAGTATACCTCCACATCAACCATAGAATCTCTGTTAATCTGTAAAATCTTCGCCTGTTTCGTTTCACGATCCACGATCAACAGATTCAGGCTATCACTCTGCCCGTTTTCACCAGGTCTGCTTCCATCCACACCCTTTGCCTGCTTATCAATTCCCATAAATAAAATTGTCTGTAGATTCGTATTCGGTCTGTATTCCACACCGTCAACTACAATTTTATCCGAATTTGATGTTTCTTCCTTTAACTCAGATTCTGAGCTCTTATCATCTTTTTCATTCTCGCTTTTATCAGCAAAGAAAACGGTATACCCTACTCCTCCAATCAGAATACAGCATAACACTGCCAGAACAACAATAATCGTATTTTTATTTTTCATCTGTCAAAACAGCCTCCACCAGTAATCTATGATCCGGTTCAGCAGCAATACAGGTGCTCAGACTTATAATTCTGTCACTCGTCGTAACTTCCAACTGATCGTTGTATTTATTTCTCATATCTCTTGAATTTTTTAATGAATCCAGAAAAGCCTGCCGATCCTCTGCTTTATCATAATCATAGTACTTCATCAAATGGCGATCATCATAAACTACTGCAGCAAAAACTTTATATGTAAGAATATGCTCCGGCGTATAGATGACAATTTCGCTATGATCTTTCATATATTCATCGTCCAGATAATTTCCCAACTGATGAAACATTGTCTCTACGCCTTCGCCCATCTGATGACCGTAAATCACCGTATTAAAATCAGTAAAATCTTTCTTATTAAAAGCCTGTGTAAAGATTGCGCCTTCAGCAGCATACTTACCTTCCCAGGTGTGCGTTAAATAGTATTCTTCCTGCTCCTCATTCTGAACAACCGGATAATCAATATTCGTACCATCGATCTTGATCCATGCATGCACATCCGGATTCGTCTCCTGAAGCGATGCAAAATCAATCGGTATCACGACTTTCTCTTCTTCATCCGTTGTCTGATTCGTCGTATCAACCACTGCCTCTTTTCTAGCTTTCTCATAAGATTCTGCCGACTTTGCTGCAGACGCATAATACCAGATCAGATATCCTGCACATCCGATTGCCACCGCAAGGAGCAAAATAATCAGTATTTTTCTTCCTTTTTCTTTCATCTGTTAATGCCTCTTTTCCAGCGGGAGAGCTGCCAGAGTATTCAGATCCAGATACTTTCTGACATCTTCTTCGGTCTGAATCGTATCATTCATCAGGTAAATGATAACAATAATACCCATAGCGAGAACTGCACCCAGAATTCCGCCAAGTGCTGTGTTCTTCACCGTGCTCGGACTGGAAGGTTTCTCCGGAGTAACCGCTTCTTCTACAATCTTCGGCTTATCAGTAGTCATAATGTATGCCACACGCTCTGCAGTCACTTCCGCCATAGCATTCGCGATCTCTTTGGCAAGATTCGGATCTTCATTCTCCACGGTCATCTTAAGAATACGGGTATCGGATGGATTCTGGGTCGTAATCATCTCTACCAGCTCTTCATATGTATAATCCAGATTCAGTTCATCAATGACTTCCTCAACCACCGGACGGCTCTTTGCCAGCACTTCAAAGTCTACCGTAAGCTGTGCACCCATCTGGATATCGGCAAGGGAAGTTACGCTTGTCGTCTTTGTCAAAATATAAATCTGAGAAGACGCGGAATACTTCGGTGTCAGGAGCATCTTCGTTCCACCGAAAGCAAGTCCTGCACCAATCACCATGCAAAGAATGATCACCCATGCCTTCTGCAGGAGCACCTGAAACAATTCCAGTAAATCAATCTCCATCTCATCATCCGGCTGGACCTTCTGCGGATTCATTACCCTAACATTTGTCCTTTGTACTTCTTCCTGTCTCAATTCACTCATAACACATACTCCTCTTCCTGTCATTTCTATCGGTTTGTGGCTTTTATCGTTTATCCATGTCAGTAATTTACACCATTTTGTTTCCAACTATAAATAATACTAAAAGTTTCCTAAGAAGTCAACAAATTTAGACAAATGATTCTTATCTGCGCCGTCTTTTTTTGCATACAACAATAAATATAGCGGCAGCAATCGCTGCCGCAGCCACAACAATACCGGAAAGTGAAAACGCATTTTGCGCTTTCTCTATTGTTTCTTTTTGAAATGTTAACGTATATGTTATCTCATGCGGCACACTCATCGCTGTCGTGTCCGCGATGACCTCCATCTTTCTGTCATACACATAAACAGGAATCTCAAATACCGAATTTCCGTCTTCATTGACCGGAAGATATTTCTCATCGTTCACAATCATATAATCATAATACTCGCTGCTCCACTGAATTCTGGCACAGGCAGTTCCGTCTTTTACTGTCATTTCAGCCGGGGAAGTGATAGCCGCTTTTCCCGTTCCGCCCTCCAGTTCCACCTCGATCGTGTAGGTACCGTCCTTTGCATCAATGGTCTCCGGCTGATCGGGAAGCTCTGCCGCTTCCTCTTTTTTCTGCATTTCCCGGACCAGTTTCTTCTTAGCGGCTTTCTCCAGTTCTTTTTCTTCGTCTGTCTGTGTTTCAGCCACCTCATATGTTTCTGTCATTGTTCTTCCTCTTTCCTATGTAGCTGTTCCAATATACGGTACTCGCTCTTTTCGAAGCTGACGGCTCCAATATCCGGATTCCCCCCTCTTCTATGGAAGCAGTTATGGGAGCAGTTCCCGCACCATTTTCTCATCAAAGGTCACCGACTCCAGATGATTCACCTCGATCTGATAGAGTGCGTTCGCTGCCAGATGCTCCGCCGCCTGCTCCAGATCACGGATACCGCTGGTATTCTTGTAAATATCCATAACCGCATCCAGTCCTTCCGGCGTCAGTACACATTCATTGTCATACATACCGATCCGCTTCATGACTTTCGGCAGTGCAAATCTTGAGAAAATAATCTTCTTCTCTTCCGGTGTATAATCCGGGATCTCGATCACCGCAAATCTGGACATCAAAGGTGCACTGATCTGATCCCTGTCATTAGCCGTCGCAATCGGATAAACGCCGACCGTCGGTATCATACATTCAATATAATTGTCCGTAAATCCCAGGTTATCAAGAAGCGTCAGGAGCACATCCGCCGGATTCCCGTTTCCTTTGCCGGAAGCCGCCTTGTCCAGCTCATTGATGATAAAGACCAGATTTGACTCTCCTGCCATGGCGAAGGCTTCCATGATGATTCCCGGCTTCGCATTTGCATAGATTCGAGAACTACCGGTGAGCTGCTCCGGATCATTGATGGAACTCATATCCAGCGTCGTCCACGGAAGTTTCAAAATCCTTGCAACCGCGTAAGCGATCTGGGACTTTCCGGTTCCGGCAGGTCCGATCAGCAGAAGTCCGTAAGCCGGAAGTGTGTGTGTCCGGTTGATCTGAATGATGGTCTCAATGATTCTCTGTTTCACGCGCTCCATTCCGTATAATTCTTCGTCCAGGATTCTGCGCGCCTCTTCCACATCAATGGCTTCAAAATAATTGCTCTTCCACTGTACGTTCATCATAATTGAAAGAGCTCTCTGTGCATGGCGGCGTTCCTCCTGGGAAACCTCATTGGAACGCGCGACTGCCAGATTTCTTCTCGCCCAGAGACGGATATTGTCGGGAAGCGTTCGTCCCGCACAGTTCATAAAATCCGTAATACTCTGGAGGCTGGTCAGCTTCATGCTGTCTCCCTCTTCCTCCTGATCTTCATCTTCCAGTTCCTCAGTCGGCGCGTTGCTGGAAAGGAGCCGTTCGATCATGAACTGAAGAAATCCGTCTTCCGCGGACAGCTTGCTTCCTCCGCCAAATGCGATTTCGCGGATCTTATACACCGCATATCCTTCCGCCGTATCGGCACCGGAGAGCCGGACACTGATATGATTTTCACCGAGCCATTTGATCAGGCTGACAAAACGCGCATCGATCTTCAGGATATCCGCCTGGATTGCCTGATTGTCTTCTTTTACTTCAAACGCGGTGCGCTTGACCGGATTGATGAACATTCCGCAGGTGTGGTGTTTCAGCGCTTGTTTCGAATTGTCTAAGATCAGAATCGGATTCTCCGGTGATGTCTCAGACACGTTCGTGCGAAAGATCGTATAGGTACACTCGGAAATTTGTGCCTTTTCCGGCGAATTCTTAAAGTCAAATACTGGCATAATAAGTTCCTCCCTGTTGTATGTATAATTGTTATCTGTATAATAAATGTTGTTTGATAACTAAATTTTCTACTGCAATACCTGCCTTACCGCTTCCACCAGCTTCTGAATCTCCACCGGTTTCGCAATGTGTCCGTTCATCACCGGCATCTGGACATCCATGAAAATGATATCATACGGATCCTCCAAAGAGGCTTTCACCTTCTCCACTGCGCGGGCACCGTTCTCGGCCGTATCCGTGCGGAATTTCATTTCCCGCAGCATATAGAGCGCGATCTCCCGGTTCAGTTCATTATCTTCCACGAGCAGCGCATGTATGCCTTCAATGACGCCCCCATCGTCCATCATGAATTTCGACATATTCTGAAATTCATCGGGCCCAATCTCATAACCGTCTTCCACCAGTTTCTTCAAAATATCCGCCACCACAAGGTATTTATTGATCTGCGCTTCTATTCTTCTGGATGCTGCCCGCGCCGTATAGCGCGCCTGTTCTTTCTGTGTCTGTGCACTCAACTGACAGATATGATAGGCGGCCCCTCCTCATTTTGGGAATCCTTCTATTTCTCCTTTGTTCCGTGCAGCATATTCAGCAGCACATAGATCACCAGAAGCAAAAGTACCGTTCCAACCAGTATCATATACATCATCGACTCACTGACCTGCGTGCCGAAGAAATACAGGTTGCAGTCAACCGAGTCTTTGATCGCCTCGATCACTTCAGATGGGAAATTCTGATTGCTCATCTCTTCAAATACACCCCTGAGCGCGTGATTGCGCAGAAGAGAAGTTCCGTAAGTTCCCGGAAGGAAGGAGATCACCTTCTGCAGTCCGTCCGAGAACTGGGAAATCGGCATATAGGCGCCGCACAGAAATCCATATCCCGCACTGACGATCGTACCAACTGCGGAAATCTGTCCCTGGCTGGATAGAAAATGATTGATGATGCTTGAAATCGCGGTTCCGAACATCACCAGAAGAAATACGTCCAGCAGAAGGAGCATCACATCCTTCACAGTCAGATACCATCCCACTTTGCGGATATACAAAAGGCACACCGCAGTTGCCGCATAACACACCAGAAGTGTGGAAATCAGTGTGGAAATATAGTATCCCAGTGCCAAAGTACTGCTCTTAACCGGCGAGATCGTAAGATCTCTTCTCGCACCGCTCACCTTATCCTGCACCATCAGCATATTGGAGCAGAAAGCTACGGTCACACAGCAAACCGCAAGAAGTGATGAAGCCAACTCTCCGCCTACACAGCCGCCAATTAATCGATCAGGTACGGATGCCCCTGCCGCCAGAAGCGACGAGCGGAACGTATCCTCATACACACTGCTCAAAAAGGATGCATACAATACCAGCAGAATCATCGGTGTGATCAGCGAAGTAAAGAACATTCCTTTATCTTTAAAAAATAATTTTGTATCCCGTTTTACAAGCGCACATAATTCCCGCATCCTACACACCTCCCGCCAGTTTCTTTCCGGTCACGGTAAGGAACACATCATCCATTTTCCCTTTCGTGATCTCATAATCCTTGAATATCTCCGGATAGCGGAGGATCAGCTGTGTCGCTGCAGCCGTATTCGGTACCGATACGCGGTACGCATCCCGGATCGCCTCATACTTTGCACCGAGCATTTTGATTTCTTCTTCCTTCGCCCCGTAAATCGTAATAAAATCTCCGGTATACAGATTCTTCAGTTCCAGCGGCGTTCCCTTCGCCACGATCTTTCCATTGTCAAGAATGATGACATAGTCCGCATCCGCCGCCTCTTCCATGTAATGCGTGGTAAGGAAAACGGTCATCTTTTCATTCTTTCTCAGATCACTGATCACACTCCAGAGCGTATTTCTCGTCTGCGGATCTAGTCCCGTCGTCGGCTCATCCAGAATCAGGATCTTCGGCCTGTGGAGCAACGCTCTCGCAATGTCGATCCGCCTTCTCTGACCGCCGGACAATTTGCCCACCGTCCGCTTCAGAATGTCTTCAAAATCCAGAAGGCGCGCCAGCTCTTTCAGTCTCATCTTAAACGCTTCCCCGGTGATCCCGTAGAGCGCCGCCCGGCTCTCCAGATTTTCCCGCACACTGAGTGCCTTATCCAGAACCGAATTCTGAAACACCACGCCAAGCTCCCGCTTCACTGCATCCACATTCTGATCCAGATCACTTCCGTCGATCACAATTTTCCCACTGTCTTTCGAAAGCTGACCACACATAATGTTGATCGTCGTCGATTTCCCCGCCCCGTTAATGCCGAGGAAGGCAAACAGCTCTCCCTCCTTCACACAAAAGCTCAGATCCCGAACCGCTTTCACCTCACCAAAACTTTTATTCAAATGCTTGATCTCAATAATATTTTCCATATTCTCTCTCCTTTGCGAAGCCAGATCTCTTTCATCCTTTTTCTATATTGTAAACGAAACAGGAATTTTGCGATAGAACGTAATTATACCGAAATGTGTCAATTATTTAGATTGTTTATTGTTCATATGGTACGAAGATTAGAATTCCATCATCTCTATTGCACATTGATGAACTTTCGTCTTTTTGTCATAATTGATGCCAACCAGCAAAATGTTTCCACTGTACTGCATCAATGATTCTGGATATTTCTTTTCCTTAATCTGTTACAAGGCTGTATCCACCGTTTCATTCCATTTCTTTGTAGCAGAAATAAACTCCTGCCGGATTTCTTTATTTGGGATGTAAGCAGTTTTCTTCTTCTGGTCATATGCAAGATATCCAAGATGAATGAGCAGCGTCAGAACATCTTCTTTGTCAATAAAGCTGACCATATCGTTCTGAAAAAATGACGTATCCACCTCGATTGATGCGCCAGAGATCATTTCAATGATCGAAGTTTTCAATCCATCAAAATCCATGTCGATATAAGGCCTTATAGATTCAAATGTTCCTGTCTGGGACCAGTAACTTTGAAAATTGCCCCTGTCCATCACACTTATAACAGCTCTCGGATTATAAATATGCAGATCAGAAAGTAGATAGCCATCATACCAGCGCTCAACTCCTCTGAAATCCCTATTATACTTTTCGCACAGTTCCTTAACTTCCTCTTCTGTAAATCCAACATAAGGAGCAAGCACGCCTGCATCAAGCATCGTATATTCCTCAAAATTATTTAACGCTGACTGCGTTTTTACTTTTTTGATCGGCAGGATTCCTGTCAGATATGCAAGACTGATAAACTTTGTCGGCTCATTACCCTTAAACATACCTCTCAAAAAATCAATATACTGCTCCTGTATTTCTCTGTTATCCGCTTCATCACGAATGAGAACATCCCATTCATCAATGATGACTATGAATTTATTTCCTGTTGCAGTATAAATCTGTGACATTGCATCGGGAAGCGAACTCACCGAATCTGCAAGGATGCCCGGATACGCTGTTTTTAATTCCTCTATTGTACTTTTTTCAATAAATTCAACCACATGTTCCGGCCCATTAGCCGGAGCCAGACACCACTGAATGTCCAAATGGATCACATCATATTTATTCAAGTATTTTTCGAAAGAATCCATGCTGCTGATCTGTAAACCAGAAAACATTTCTTTCGAATCACAGCCCTTACTATAGTATGCTGTAAGCATATTAGCCGCAATCGATTTGCCAAAACGGCGCGGGCGGCTGTTGCAGATAAAAGCCTTCATGGTATCGATCGCTTTATTAGTGTATTCGATTAATCCGGTCTTATCTACATATATTTCGGAGTTCAGTGTGATCTGAAATGCACGATTATTCGGATTCAAGAATCTTCCCATTTGCCCATACTCCTTCCAAAAGTGTCATTCATTTTGATTGAATTGTACCATACGAAAGTAGCAAAAGCAATCCACACGCCCAAAAACTCGATGCATAACCTTTGGTAACGCTTACCGCTTTCACCCAGGCCTTTTATGAAAACGCCACCGGCGTTCTTTCCAATAAAGAAAAAAGCAGGCAAAATCTTCTTAATTCCGATTTTACCTGCTTTTCATCATTCTATAAATCTGAATACAATTCTTCCTGATAAAACCCGTCGCTGATCAGCTTCCTGAAACTTTCCATAACCGCTTCTTTATCTTCCTTATATGTAACGCCAAACCATTTATCTTTGGTCTCCAACACCTTAACAGTATATTTTTCTCCACGGATCAGTCCACCGATCAGGGTCGGAAGTAAATACTCTGCTTTCAAAGGATTCTCCGGAACATCTTTCTCAAAGAAGGTGCGGAACTCTTCTTCCAGAACCTTAAGAAACACCGGTGCACATCCTTCCTCTGCCGGGAAGCCCCACATATTCATGGAAACATAAGACTCCGGATCAAGCTTCACTCCGTCAGCCGATGCACCGACAACTCCTGATTCATCAACCGTTTTCACGATATTGCCGGTTTCCACCACATCGATAACATGAGTATGACCCTCTTCCACTTTGCAGACACCTCGCGTCACACCGCCATTATCGGATAATGTATTTTTCAAAATGAATCCCGCCATGGCAATTGCATTGTCTGCATGATCTACTACCAGCCAGTCATGCATCTGACGGTACGCTTCTTTTCCATAATAATCGTCTGCATTGATCACCATGAACGGCTCATGGATCTCATCCTTCGCAGCTAGGACGGCCTGTCCGGTTCCCCACGGCTTGGTACGACCCGCAGGAACTTCAGCCGGAATATCGTTCAGATCCTGGAACGCATAGGCCACTTCAACGCCCTTCTTACCACATACAGTTTCAATACGATTTCCGATCCGCTCTCGGAAATCAGATTCGATATCCTTGCGGATGACAAAAATAATCTTGTTAAATCCGGCCTCAATCGCGTCATGAATCGAATAATCCATGATGATCTCGTCATGCAATCCGACAGGTTCCAACTGTTTGATTCCTCCACCGAAACGAGAACCAATACCGGCGGCCATGATTAATAATGTTGTCTTTTTCAAAATATTATTTCCTCCTGCACTCTTAATTCATCTCAACTAAATCTCAGACTCAAACGGACTCTCCGCATCCGGATCATAATACTGTTCACAATCCACCTGCCAGATATCATATTCATTTACTTCTGGCATTTGACAGAGCCTCATTTACACTAGAAATATCACCTACTCGAAAGAAATGAGTTCCGACGATCATTTGTAACCAAATCCTTACATCAAAATAATGTTAGCATAGGAGAAGCAATTATCAATCTATTTCTCATATTTCTCGATCATGCAATGATATTCTTTACTCCTGGGCTCATAGCTTATTCCGTGTGGATTTTTTCAATGATGTTTGCAACTGATTTGTAATCCCGACTCCAACCTGTCAATTCTGTTCCTCATCCAACATAAGAATTACATATTATTTTCAATTCTGTCGAATGGTTTTGACAGGTTAGTTTCCGGATTACACCTGTGTTAAATTTACTTCACCGTAGCAATAAATGCTCCGGCATCCTTTGTGATTGCGAAACCACGATCTGTTTTTTTCTTCACGAAATTATAAAAATCATGATACTTATCAACAATATATCGATTCTGATTTCCATGGCATGACAGAATGTATGCAATTAAAGGCTCTGGCTTTGTTACAGTCAGGCTGTCTTCAAATTGCTGCCAGCTCACCTCTGAGAAATACTGTGATAACTGCGCCCCGCCATTATCTTTTCCAAATTTATCAAAGAGTACATCGGCAGATAAAATAATCCTATCATCGAACTCCCGCACCAATTTGCTGACCTCCTGCATGTGCCTGCTACTGTAGGTACTGCAAATCATTCTTCCACCAGGCTTCAATACACGTCGAATTTCAGAAAAAACCTTTTCTAAATCCTCGCAATAGAACAGCATATGATTGGCGATCACAACATCAAAGTTTCCGTCTTCCGCATATATATGATGGGCATCCATCACCTGGCACTGAATGTCATGATTCAGCTCCGCCAGCTTTTTACCGGTTTCTCTGACGATACCATCGGAGATATCTGTTAATATTATAGAAGCATTATCTGGAATCAGATTCACATTCTGGGTCCAGAGCGATCCGTCACCGCACCCCAGTTCCAGTACCCTCTCGCCGGGCTTAATATCCGCCATCCGGTAAAGCCAAGGAAACCATCCCTCTTTGTTTTCAGAGTATTCACTATGCAGATGGATGCGTGCGGAAATATTGGAAGAATTAACATATTGTGTTTTTAGCTTCTGCTCTAATTCATTCGCATTGGAAAGTCTCAGCATTTCACTCCAGTTTACTTCCCTGCTTTCCAGAATCGCTTCTCTTGCTTCCTGAATTGATTTCTTCATCAGAATCATCTGTTCAATGTGTTCATCCAGCAAACTCGTCTGCATCTGTAAAGATTCCAGCCAAAAACCCTGGTCTGTTCCTCTGACTGTCAGTTCCTTAATATCAGAGAGAGGGAAGGAAAGATATTTCAAGAACAATATCTGCTGCAATTTTGCAAAATCATTATCCGTATAATATCTCGTTCCATTCTCTGCCACGTGGGAGGGCTTCAGGATATTCTGTGCATCATAATAGCGCAATGTTTTCTTCGTCACATGAGCCATTTCGGCAAACTTACCGCTGGCATAATAACCATCTTTTTTCATGTTTACCCTCCTTTCATTCCGTCAGTTTTTTACAGTTTTGCCTCTTCTAGGTATCTTCTCACTGCATCCTGCCATGTCGGCAAAGGCTCAAAACCGTTTTCAATCAGCTTGCGCTTATCCAGTCTGCTGTTTACCGGTCTCACAGCTTTAGACAATCCATACTCTTCAGTCGTAACAGGCACCACTCTGGTCTTCAATCCATACTGCCGGTAGAACTCACAGCAGAAGTCATACCAGGAAATATACCCACCCTCGTTGGTGGCATGGTAATAGCCGTATTTCTCCGTCTCGCACATATCCACAAGTAGGCGTGCCAGGTCGAAGCAATAGGTAGGTGTGCCAATCTGATCATTGACCACCCGAACTTCATCATGGGTCTTGCCCACATTGATCATGGTCTTAATAAAGTTCTTACCGTTCAGACCGAAGACCCATGCGATGCGGACGATGAAGTACTTCTCCAGCGTGTTCGCCACCGCAAGCTCGCCTTCTAATTTGGTCTGACCATAGACGTTCAGCGGCTTATAGTCCTTGCAGTCCGGTTTCCAAGGCTCTGTTCCCTGACCATCGAACACATAGTCGGTGGACAGATATAGCATCTTGCAATTCAGTTTCTTGCAGGTATCAGCAATGTTCTGGGTACCGCCTGCATTCACTTTTCTAACAGCTTCTACCTTATCGTCATCTTCTGCCGTATCCACAGCAGTCCATGCAGCACAGTGGATCACCGCATCCGGTTTGACAGCTTCAATCACCTTGGAAACCGCATCTTTATCTGTGATGTCCAGCTTTACGTAGTCCATTCTGGTAACCGCGCTACCATCTGCGACACCTACATAGGTATCTGCCATATCAGAACCGACGCCTTGATGACCTCTTTTATTCAATTCATTCATGACATCATGGCCCAGCTGACCATTAACGCCTGTTACAAAGAACTTCATATCAATTTCTCTCCTTGTAGTTCTTCTCAATCCAGTTGAGGTATTCTCCACTCGTGCATTCTTCAGTCCACTTTCTACCTTCTTCTGACAGGTACCAATCGATGGTCAGCACAATGCCATCCTTGAACATGGTGGTCGGTCCCCAACCAAGCTCTTTATTTGCCTTTGCAGGATCAATTGCATATCTCTGATCATGTCCATGACGGTCACCAACATGTGTAATCAGACTTTCAGGTTTACCCAGCTTGTCCAAGATAATCTTTACGATTTCGATATTTGCTTTCTCATTGTGGCCACCGAGGTTATAAACCTCACCAACACGGCCCTTTTCAATGACAGCGAGAATTCCGTAGCAGTGATCCTTTACATACAGCCAGTCACGGACATTCAAACCTTCGCCGTAAACCGGTAGCGGCTTGTCATGAGTGGCATTGTGAATCATCAGAGGGATCAGCTTCTCCGGGAACTGATATGGTCCATAGTTATTGGAACAGCGGCTGATCGTCACAGGGAGACCGTAGGTACGGTGATATGCAAGTACCAACAGATCCGCAGATGCCTTACTGGTGGAGTAAGGAGAACTTGTATGCAGAGGAGTATCTTCATGGAAGAACAGGTCAGGACGATCTAATGGAAGATCACCATAAACCTCATCTGTGGAAACCTGATGGTATCTCTCAATTCCATACTTACGGCAAGCATCCATCAATACAGCAGTACCAAGGATATTGGTCTCCAGGAAAATCTGAGGATTTGTGATGGAACGGTCAACATGAGATTCTGCTGCGAAGTTCACAACGATATCTGGCTTTTCCTCTTCAAAAATCTTCTCGATTGCAGCTCTGTCTCTGATGTCTGTTTTGTAAAACTTATAATTTGGATTCTTCAGCTCTTCTTCAATGGTGGAAGGGTTTGCAGCATAAGTGCAGACATCCACATTCAGGACTCTATATTCAGGTCTTTCTGCCAGCAGAAGTTTGCAGAAGCAGTTTCCAATAAAACCAGTACCACCGGTTACTAAAATAGTCTTACTCATATCTCTATCTCCCATTAACAATTCTCGTTGTAAATAAACTGATTATCAGAAGTATCAAGTGTTGGGCCAATCATGTCCTTTTCACTTAATATCGGTTCAATACCATTCAGCAGACTGCCCCAATCTACATTGACCTCAGGTGCATCGTATCTCATGCCGCCCTCTGAAGCCTTGTTGTAAACATTGTCACACTTGTAGCGGAACTCAACGTCATCTGTGAGTGTCAGAAATCCGTGGGCAAATCCACGAGGAATAAAGAACTGTCTGTGGTTCTCCGCTGATAATTCAACAGATACCCACTGCCCAAAGGTCGGACTGCCTTTACGAATATCTACAGCAACATCGATGACAGTACCTTTCGTGCAAGACACTAATTTTGCCTGAGCGTAAGGAGGATTCTGCCAGTGAAGACCACGAAGGGTTCCTTTCTGAGCAGAGAAGCTCATATTGTCCTGGACAAATTCTGTGGTAATTCCCAGCGCGTTATATTTCGGCTTGTTATAGGTTTCTGTAAAATACCCACGGTGGTCACCGAACACATCCGTCTCGATAATTAACACACCTGGAATTTTTGTCTCGATTGCTTTCATTATCCTCTTACCTTCCCTTCTGCTACAGCCTGCAGATGCTTTCCATATGGACTCTTCCCATAACGTGCAGCGGACTCCAGCAGTTTTTCTTTATCAATCCACTCATAACGGAATGCGATCTCCTCCGGCGCGGAAATCTTGATACCCTGTCTCTTTTCTACCATCTGGACAAAATCAGCTGCTTCCACAAGGCTATCCATTGTACCGGTATCGAGCCATGCAAAGCCACGACCAAGAAGCTGAACATCAAGACGACCTTCGTTCAGATACATCTCATTCAGCGTTGTGATTTCCAATTCTCCTCTTGCGCTAGGCTTCACTTCATTCGCCTTAGCACTTACACCTGCAGGATAGAAATACAGACCTGTTACAGCATAGTTGGATTTCGGATTGAGCGGCTTTTCTTCAATACTGGTAGCCTGTCCATTCTCATCAAAGGCAACAACACCGAATCTCTCCGGGTCTGGAACGTAATAGCCAAACACGGTAGCACGGTTGTTTTCCTCAGCATCAACTACAGCTGCTTTCAAAATCTTACTGAAGCCATTACCATAGAAAATGTTGTCACCAAGAACCATTGCTCCGGCTTCTCCATTAAGGAACTCCTCGCCAAGGATAAATGCCTGCGCCAGTCCATCAGGACTTGGCTGAACCTTGTACGAAAGTCTGATGCCATACTGAGATCCATCTCCAAGTAGAGCCTCAAAACGAGGTGTGTCGGTAGGCGTAGAAATAATAAGAATATCCTTGATACCGGCAAGCATCAATGTGGACAGTGGATAATAGATCATCGGCTTATCGTAAACAGGCAGTAGCTGTTTACTGGTAACCATGGTGAGAGGATAAAGTCTGGTGCCGGAACCTCCGGCAAGAATGATACCTTTCATAGTGTTGATACTCCCTTATATATGTTGATTTCTAATGTACTCATTCGTTACACTTATCACATGAGTTGCCCCTTTGATACACGGATTTCTCCGCACTTTGTGCTCTCGAAATCCTAAAAACATTCGAAATCCGCCCTATTCGGGCTACTTTCTCATGTTTTTGCGAGTCCCAAAGTCATGCTTTTTCATGCAGGCATGAAAAACATGACCTTTTGACCCTTGTATCATCACATATACATCATACACTATGCCCCAAGGTCACACTCAATACTTTTTTTAAAAAATACACAAGAATTTTGCAGAGCGCACTGTCTGACAACCTATACTTCCGAGTGTTCAATGCCCTCATTCATCACATTCTGTAATAATCCCTAATTCAAGCAATGTTGGCGCAAGGTTATCCAAACTTGAAATTGACTCAGATATATTTTTTCATTACGCGCATATAATCCTTTTTAGCATGGAATATCGCCATCACGTTTACCTGTTTTTCCTCTTCGTCAACCAGGAAGAAGATCAGATACTCCTTGTGGACGGTAAACCGATACTCCGCACTGCGGATGACTCTGTCTTTGGGGATTCCTCCCGCATTCGGGAAAAGAAAAGCACCAACCTCAAACAAGAGATTGATTATCGTGAAATTATGAATTTTTTGTAAATTGTAATACATTCGCTTGCTAAGCGAGCACGATACGCATATAATATAGGCATATAGAATACAGAAAGGAGAACTGAATATGCCATTATCTACATTAACCGCACGTGTTGATTCACAAGACAAGATTGATTTTGATTCATTTTGCTCCAACGTTGGTCTCAACACATCAACTGCCATCAACCTATTTGTAAAAGCTGTACTTCGTGAAAATCGCATTCCGTTTGATATCACTCAAACACCCGATCCTTTCTACTCCAAATCCAATCTCGACTATGTCAAAAAATCTGTTGCCGAGCTAAAAGCTGGTAAAGGTACAAGACACGAACTTATCGAGGTGGATGATGAGTGATAAAATATGGTCTGATGACGCTTAGGATGATTACCTTTACTGGCAAACTCAAGATAAAAAGACACTGAAGCGTATCAACCAACTTATAAAGGATATTGAACGCAACGGATGTATGGAAGGTATCGGAAAACCAGAACCCCTTACAGGCGATTTACAGGGTGAATACAGCCGTCGCATTGATGAACAAAATCGTCTTGTCTATCACATGGAGAATGGAAAAATCTTTATAGCCCATTGTCGGGGTCATTACGACGACAAATAACATCTTTCCCCCATTAGCTTATTTCCTGCTGATGGGGATTTTTTTCTGTTATTGAATATTCCGGCGTTTGTGTCCGTGCTGTCCGGTCAGAAGGAAACCGCAGAATCAATGATTGACTGGTGAAATCCTATCAGATATTGCGGCATTGTAAAGCCTGCTGCAGCACCGCAAAGCGGCTCTGGGCTTGACAATAAAGAAAGCCATCAAGGAACAGACAACCACCAAACTTGGGAATATATCTTTCCAATACGCCGGTTCCCATCTCTTCATTCAGCTTCCGTCTGGAAGAAAACTTTCCTATGTTGAGCCGCGCATTGGCTAGAATAAGTTTGGCGGAGAATCCATTCAGTACATGGGTGTGGGCGCAACTAAGAAATGGGAATTGCTGGAAAGCTATGGACCAAAGTTTGTCGAAAATATCATCCAGGCTATTCCCAGAGATATCTTATGCATAATACTTTCTCACCTTGAATTCAGAAGATCAGATTGGTTAGTTCCTTTCCAGGCAGGATTTCCACCTACATTATTTCAAGCCCTTGCAGGGCACACTACCTGACACCGTGTGATTTCCTGACAACGAGTGCACCTGAAAAATGGGTATAAAATCCCCTGCCAGTTCTCCACCAGCAAGGGTTATGGGGAAAGTTCTTTACATTTTGGGGAACAGAATTCTCATGTAATCCCGACCTGCGTATACAACACGGTCAACATAGACCACATTGTCCGGTCTCAAGCGATAGAAAGCAAAGTAATTCTTGAAAACGACAAAACGATATCCGCTTTCCAGCCCATTATCAAATTCCAGCTTTGCTCCCGACTCAGGGAACATCGCAAGGTCATCTATTTTATCCATGATACCCTCTACCGTATTCTGTGCTGCACTTGGATTGCATAGTTCGATCTCGATGTAATCCCAGATTTCATCAAGATCGCGCACAGCTTTCGGAGAATACTCAATCTTACTTTGCATTCGCACGAACCCTAAAGTGGCTTCTTACATCTTCCGATGAAATCCACCCTTCTTCCTCTCCTGACCTTCTGCCCTCCGACAGTTCGCACATCAGGCGAAGCTGTGCCTGCATCCGATCATACTTTTCAGCTTTTATGCGCTGTTCTTCCTCCTCATCAATGTTCAGAACCGTATAACAGCCACGCCCATTTTTCGTCAAATATAGTGGCTTTCCAACCTGAACGGTTTCAAGAACAGTTGCATAATTTCGTAAATCTGAAATTGGCTTGATGTTCGGCATAACAAAATACCTCCTTCCCAAGTTTCTGCTTTTATTATACCCTATGCCTGTGCTAAATTCAACATCTAATTTAATGTCAAATTCAGCAGCGAACGTTGGAAATTATATTCACACTGTTCATACCATCCGGACGTAAAAAACGGGGCTCATAAAAAAAGCGATCTCATACCAACCGCAACCTGTAAACGGAACCGGGAAACCATGGTCATTCCCAACCTTCCGGATACCGTATGTACCATCGTGAACCGCAGTTCCGACCAGGAGACCTGCCTTGCATGGAATGGCGTCCGGGCATGGGCATCCAAACACAATTACACACCACCGCGTAATAAACCCCAGCAAGTGAACTATGTGTGGATCGCTGACCACACAAAGCTGGATATTTTTGTGAAAACCACCCAGTGAAGTGCTATACTAACGTTGTAACAGTAGTGGCTAATAAGATATAATCAATCTATCAAAGAAAGAAGGAATTATTATGCCACAGACTTACACTCCAGAATTTAGAAAAAAGATTGTCCGTCTTCATGAGGAAGAAGGACGCACCTACAAAAGCATCACTGCGGAATATGGTGTATCCAAAGCCAGCATCTCCAAGTGGTGTAGAGAATTCAGCGAAGAATGCCAGGAGAAAGCCCTCTCAAATCCAGATACTCCAAATGAAATGGAGCTTATGAAAGAGAATCTCCGGTTACGAAAAGAACTGGAAGAGGCAAAAAAAGAAAATCTCTTCTTAAAAAAAGCAGCGGCATTCTTTGCAAAGGAAATCGATTAGAGGCTTATCGATTTATCGAACAACATCATAATGAATTTGGCTTGCGTTGGCTTCTGCGGCGCTTTGATATCTGTCCAAATGCTTATTACAACTACCGAAAACATCGGAAGGCGGATTACTATGCCCATCGAGAGAAGACTTTGTCAAAAATCACAGAACTTTATCACAAACACCATGGTGTAGATGGATACCGCAGCATGCAGGTATACTTAGAACGTGAAGGTTTCTCGTACAGCACAACAACTGTTCACAAGTATATGAATTCAATACTTGGGTTGAAATCTTCCTACGCTTAACCATTTTGGTTTCCCTTGTGGCTCAAGGTCGCTACCGATGGTGTGGCTGACACCTTTTCGAATGGGATTTCCACCCATTAAATGATGCACCCTTGTCTGGACGCACTGACATGCTCCCACTACTTAAGCCCAGTTTCTCGTGCCTGACACCGTGTGTGCACGTGTGGTTTTTCTTTTACATCACTTCTACCTCTCTTCCATAATTTTTCTCATATTCCGCAGTAATAAACGCACCGCTTCCTCTTCCAGCTGCTACCACAATCAGTTTATCAGACCATGCACTGATCAGTCTGTTTCTTTTGGGAAATCTGTATGGGGCCGGCTGTGTTCCCGGCGGATATTCGGATATCAGAAGTCCTTTTTCTGCAATCTGTTCCATCAGTTTCCTGTGTTCACAAGGGTAACATATTTCCAGGCCATTTCCCAAAACGGCAACTGTATAACCTCCTGTTTTCAAACATGCCGTATGAGCATAAGAATCTATTCCTTTTGCCATCCCACTTATAATCGCAGTGTGATCAGATACATATTGTTCTGTGATTTCTTTCACCTTAAGCTTTTCTTCCTGTGTGCATCTTCTAGCTCCTACGATCCCAACAGTTTTTTCCATATTCCGGACGCATCCTTTATAATATAGAATGATCGGTGAATCCTCCGGCTCTTTCGCACGTTTCGGATAATCTGGATGATTTTGAGTCAGAATAGAAATATGATGTTTCTCACAGTCTTCCATGATTTTATGCACACGATCCAGCGATCTGTTTTCTATGATGCTATTGATCTGCCTTTGCGTGATTCCTTTTATCTGGCACAGATCAGATGCATCAGACCGATAAACTGTTTCCGGATCACCAAATTCCTGCAGCAGTCTCCGGGATGTAACGGGACCGATATAAGGAACAGATGAAAGCCATATCCAGTATTCCATATCATTTCACCACCATCATCTTACTGTTGCTCTTATCCAGATCTCTACAGGATAATACCTTTTGCACATCAGTCAATCGTATATTTTCCACTCCATCCAGGTCTGCACTTGTTCGTGCGAGCCGCAGCAGTTTATGTATCACACGGGCACTGTATCCATATTCTTCACTTATACTCTTTAACAGTTTAAGCGACTCACCATCCAAAACACAGTATTTCTGGATAAGTGATGTCGACATCTGTGCATTACAATTTATTCCTTCTTCTCCTTTATAGCGTATCTGCTGAATCGTTCGTGCTCTTTCCACACGTGCTCTTATCTCCGATGAGGAGATTGCGGGAGTGGCCTCGTTTAAACTGAAATAATCAACCGGATGGACTTCTTTCTGGATATCGATCCGATCCATGATAGGACCGGATATTTTTCCTCTGTATTTGATTATTTCATAATCTGTACATCTGCATCTGGAACTGGGGTAATAGCCACAAGGGCAAGGATTCATTGCGGCAACAAACATGAAATTAGAAGGAAAGGTATTGGTACCATTTACACGGGAAATAGAGACTTTTTTATCTTCTACAGGTTGGCGGAGAGCATCTAATGTGCGCTTTGAAAACTCGGCAAGCTCATCCAGAAACAACACTCCATTATGAGCAAGTGAAACCTCGCCAGGCATGGCATTTACCCCGCCCCCGATCAGGGCATTTAATGAGGCATTATGGTGCGGGGCACGGAACGGACGCTGTTTCATTAGCGCATGTCCATTAGGAAGAAGTCCCGATATACTGTATATTTTGGTGATTTCCAGGCACTCTTCCTCTGTCATCTGCGGAAGTATCGTTGGTATCCTTTGGGCTATCATGGTTTTCCCACATCCGGGTTCTCCGATCATCAGCATATTATGTCCCCCCGCTGCTGCCAGTGTCACCGCATCAATGACTTCATCCTGTCCCTTAACATCTGCAAAGTCCAACAGATTATCCTGCCAGATTGCCTTTTCTTCTTCCAGAACTGTATTTTCGCATGTTTTTTTCCCTTCCAGATAGTACAATACATCCAAAAGCGTTCCAAACCCCAATATCTGAATTCCCTGCACCAATTTGGCTTCCACCATATTTTCTCTGGGAACAATGACACTTTTATATCCATGTTTCTTTGCTGCAATGATCATAGGCAGGACCCCTCTGCTGGGCCTTAATCTTCCGTCTAAGGAGAGTTCTCCAATCAGCCCATACTGGAGAAGATTCTTTGCATCTATCAGCTCCGCCTGCTTCAGCACTCCAACTGCCATTGCCAGATCAAAATGTGAGCCGCACTTCTTTTTGTCAGAAGGAGCCAGACTGATGATCACTTTCTTTTTCGGGAATTCATACCCACTCTCATCGATTGCTGACTGGATACGTTCTGCAGCCTCTTTTACTGCCTGATCCCCCAGCCCAATAATCGATATCATAGGCTGCCCTTCCATTGTCTTAGTTTCGATGTCTACTGGATAGGCATCAATTCCCTGGATCGCAAAACTCTTTACCAAGGTAGCCATATTTCATCCTCCTCAATTTCTTTATGTATCTCCGTCTCCGTAACAGTGTATTTGTGTCCGATATCCTCTACAAAATCCCTGTATCTATGGACACTTTTCCCTTTGAAATATCCCAGTGTCTTTTCCCTTACCGTGATCTTGTCATCTGACATGCCAAGCACTGTACGGTAACTGCTCCACCTGTAATCCTCCGGATGTGCTGCCATGCGGGCTTTCACAGGATTCAGATGAATATAGCGGCTGGTCTGTAAAAAATAAGCATCATCCTTTACAAGACAGGATTTATACCTATCTTCAAACAGATGTCCTCTATAACCATATTTCCTATTGTAGGTCCTTGCGTAATCTCCTGCTATTTTTTGCATGATCTTTCCTATTTCGCTTTTGTTTGTTTCCAACAGGAGATGTATATGGTTTGTCATCAGGCAATATGCGTGTACCGTTGCTTCATATCTTTCCACCACTTTTTTCAATATTGCCATAAACATCTGATAATCCATTTCCTCCTTAAAGATTTCCTGCCGGCGTATCCCTCTTTCCATCAGATGATATATCGCTCCCGGATACCATTCTCTTTGTTTTCTTCCTATACGCCTCACCTCTTATTTCATAATTATTACGTTTATACGTATTATAGGGGGATTTTATTGTAACTCCTTTAATGCTTCCAAGTATCCCCTTAATCGCTTTTGCATATCTGAATCCAGTTTCTGGTAAGACTCAACCAACATACCAACATCCGTTCCCTTACTGATCACATACGTATCGTGTTCCCTGCTTCTGCTTCCGGTATGCTCCGCTCCTGATAGCAACTCATAAGGGGACACATCTAATACTTCACATATGATCAATATCTTATCCGATACAGGATTCGTTCTTTTCTTTTTCCAGTCACTGATCGAACTCTCTGCAATCCCGGTCCTCTGGGCAAACTCTTTCTGCGTCATCTTTCTCTCTTTCAGTAACTCAAATATCCTGTCACTTACTGTCTTCATTCCGCTGTTTTCCTTTCTCCTGGCACATCTCTTTCAAGCACGACTCAGCATACTTACTGCAAGGAGATTGGATCTGCACCAAGGATTACTTATCATCCCCACCATCTATAGCTGTGGAATCTTATCTCCTTGCAGGATTAACTTAAAACTTTGTAAAAGTATAACACTTTCTTCAATATTTGTAAATACGAATTTATTTGATTATAAATATTTTATTGTGTCTGACACCCTATATACACCTCTTTTGCCATTAGTTTCTCCATAATTTCTATTGCTCAACCCACAACAATTTAAAATGTTATCAATTCTATCATCTCTTTTTATTTTACCAGTTTCATCCATTGTTCCCACACGATAAAATTCTTTTTTGAAAATGATAGAAAACGCAATCCCGTGAAAAGAATTAGAACATACACATTCTGCATTTTCAATCAGATTTAAAAAGTAAGCGGTCAATAATCACCCGTCAAGGGCAAAAGAAAAAGCACCTCGGACAGGAGGTGCAGAAAATCAGGTAAGATGGCAATACTGCGGGATGGACTCAGACCACGGGAAAAGAGGTTTGAGCTGTTCCATTGCAGGCATTTCACCAAGTTTAGGAAGCTCCTGTAAATATTTTATTGTGTCTGACACCTAGTAAACTTCATTCACCACGGCAAGAGTCTTTACACCTTTCTCTTTTGCCAGTCTCAATGCAGCTAAGGTGTCAGCTGTTTCTCCTGATTGTGAGATGAGAATAACAAGAGAGGAAGAAAGAAGAGACATCTTCCTATATCTGAACTCCGATGCCAGTTCTACTCTGACCGGCACATCGGCTAATTCTTCAATCACATATTGAGCCTGCATACCAACATGCCATGCTGAGCCACAAGCTACGATGTAGATTTGCGTAATTGCCTGAATCTCCTCGTCGCTCAAACCAATTTCAATCTTTCCATTCTTGACAATTGAGTGAAGCGTATCTTCTACAGCCTTAGGCTGTTCATGAATCTCTTTGATCATGAAATGCTCATAACCAGCCTTTTCAGCTGCCTCAGCATCCCATTTAATTTCCACAGCCTCTTTCTGAACCTCATCACCATCTAGGTTATAGAAATGAGCCTCGCCTGGAGTGAGCTTGGCAAATTCCAAATTGCCAATGTAGTAAACAGAACGAGTGTGTTTCAGGAGGGCAGGTACATCAGATGCAACGTAAGTCTCACCATTTGCTATTCCGATAATCATTGGGCTGTCTTTTCTTGCTACCCAAATCTCGCCAGGATAATCCTTGAACATCAGCTCAAGAGCATAAGAACCCCTGATTCGTACCATCGCCTTTGCAATGGCATCAACCGGGCCCATTTTGTATTTTTTGAAGTAGTAATCTACTAACTTAACGGCGACTTCTGTATCTGTATCGCTGTAAAATTTATAACCATGTCTGGACAGCTTATCTTTTAATTCCTGGTAGTTTTCGATGATACCGTTATGAACACCGACTACCTCGGACTCCACTTCACCCGAACCAGAGCCGGTACAGTTTCCAGAGACGTGTGGATGTGCATTTTTGATGCTAGGCTCACCATGAGTAGCCCAACGAGTATGACCGATTCCACAAGTACCTTTAAGAGCGTTTCCTCCATCAATCTTTTCATAAATATTTTATTGTGTCTGACACCTAGTAAACTTCCGAATTTATTCGTTTATAAATATTTTATTGTGTCTGACACCTAGAGTGACACTGCTGTATCAATTCATCAATCTGATGCCTGATTTCTTGATACTCCTGATGATTTGCTCTTAGGTATGTCCCGACCTTTACATCCACATCCTCGCCTAGTGTGCTTTCTCTCCACCAATAATCCTCTCTTTTTTCCATTTAATCCCTCTCTTCTGGTATATGGCTGAGTGTGGCCGCTCACCGCCATCTATCTCTCAGCGACCTGGTTTTCTTGTATCAGCCATAGACTATACCACTATCCCTGGAAATAGCAATTCATCATACCTACCGAAAAAGAGGGTTACATACTGGTTATATTACGGTTGAGCCATATCTTGTGTGCCGTGGGCTATTGTGTTGGCTGTGAGCCCCCTACCCGCACAACCACGACCTCGGGTTCATTCCCGAACCGTGGAATAGATGCAGTATTGGCGCAGCCGGATGATACCACCAGCCGACCGTCATAGACACCGTGATGATAACGAGGTAGTAGCCCCTGCCCCGGTGCAAAGATACCGTGATTGCAAATCCTAATCTGACCGCCATGGCAATGACCAGAGAGAATAAGGTTGATGGGGTAGGACCGTAATTGACAGTAATACTCCGGGTGATGACACAGGAGGACCTTGTATCCGGGGAGTTCGCTGAAGCTGGCCAGAAACTCTGTGTCTATCTTCCCGGTAATCTGCTTGGAGGGTATGCCTCCGAACAGGACGTTCTTGATCTCCACAGTACTGTTATTCAGCAGCGCAACATTCGCATCCTTGAGAACAGCTTTATCTTCCTCCGTCAGATACAACTCATGGTTGCCCAGGCTCATCACCACAGGGGCGATCTTGCTGGCTTCCACGAGAAAATCATATGCGTTCTGTTTGCAGCAGCGGTGCTTCTGCCGCCACCGCAGTCCAGCCAGACGATTCGCTAAGTGGATGATGCGACAAAGTAGACGAGAAATCAGACTGTCATCCTCTTTATCGAGATTCTCTCCGAACTCGTGATTTTCAAAAAGGTCGCCGGGTACCGCGATCACATCGGGTCTTATCTCTGACAGTCTTGATAATACCGGCTTTGGTTCAAACTCATGCAGGTCCGCCACAATTGCGATGCTGATGTCAGCAGGACCCGCGACACTGTATTCTGTAGTTATCATAGTATCGCCTCCACACCATATAAAGCCATACTATTTACTACATAGCAAGTCCTAATATTGAGATGGGTGGAAAGATAATAAAGTGAAATAGGGGCTTCGGCTGCTTTTTTTATGCTTTAATGGGCGAAAATTGGATGACAAAAATGCTCGAAAATTGGAAGGTTACTGACAGGCTATTCTGCTGGCTTCCATAAGAAAACCATACGCATTCTGTTTGCAGCAGCGGTGCTTCTGTTTCCACCGCAGTCCGGCCAGACGATTTGCTATGTGGATGATGCGGCACAAGACACGCGATACCAGGCTGTCATCCTCCCTATCGAGATTCTCTCCAAACTCATGGTTTTCAAAAAGGTCCCCCGGCACCGCAATCACTGTATTTGTGCTTTCAGTGTGTCAATCCAACCCGCTGCGCATTCTCAACTCTCTGATAATCTCCGGATGCTCATTCAGCCAGGAGATAAGCTTATCATCAATCTTATCCTCTAAAACATCTTTTCTGTCACCGTGCCCTGTCATTAGCCACTCCAGTCTTATGGAAAATACAGATGCCACCTTATGAAGGAACTTATCAGACGGTTTAACCTTACCCGACTCCACAAGATGAATTTGTATATTCGTGTACCCTGTGGCAGCAGCAAACTGCTCCTGAGTTAGCTTCAGATCCTTGCGGAGCTGCTTCACACGAGTCCCCACATTCTCCCTGTCGACCGCAGCTTGACTTGTCATCTCTCCTTCCCCATTACGGAGCCAAGACTCGTTGATGGAGAACGCAGAGCAGATACTCTTTATTGTATCATCAGACACATTGCTCCTGCCAGTCTCTACTAAAGAAATAAACCCAGGAGACTTATTAATTTTCTGTGCAAAGTGCGCCTGGGATAGGCCAAAATGCTCTCTGATCTGTTTTATTCTGTCTTGCAACAACATTTCAAAATCCCTCATTGACAAATCGACAAAGTAGCCTTACAATTAAAATCAATTGCCTAGTACTTTAAATTGGTGGGTGAGGCAAAATGTTCCCGTATTTAATTTCAATTCCGATCCTGTCAGAAATTACCAGAACAAAAGAGAAGCAACTCAGAAAGATGTATGCCCAGATAATCGATAACGACTGTGTTCCTCTCCCGGCAATTCCTTTTGACCAGCAGGAGAAATATGCCAAGGATTATCTCTTGAGATCTCAATACGTAGACATTGATCTCATGCAGGAAGCCACTCCCGATTCCGATACTCCCTACCTCTCAGAAGGAGTACAGAGGTTCTTCCAAAGAACCAATGTTGTCAGAAAAGCATTGTCAATTCAGGCTGCATATGCAGCCGACCGAACCGTGACTGCAAAACTAACAGAACTAGCTTCCAGTTATGGTATGTCATACAGGACACTCATGCGTGAAAGGAGCCGCTTTATGAAACACACATCCTTGATGAACCTTCTCGCCGATCCAAACAAGGGAGAAGACACCGTTGACAGATATCGCACCTGCTGCTTTTATTGCAGGGACTATATCATTGCCAGACACGAATCAGCAGGGCGGCCTTCGGACAACAGCATCTTTAGGGAAACTAAGAATCTGAGGTCCTTCTCCTGCTCGCAATGTCCATATTACCCGGACTTCAAAGCCAAGTCTCATGGCAAGGATATCATCATTCCGGTTGCAACCTGCCGCAGGAAGTCAACCCATATGATCACTCCAAACACCCGGGGCACGGTGAATACCATCGTGAATCGAATCCCTGAACAGGAGACATTCATGGCTTGGGCCGGTGTCAGGGCATGGATAGCAAAATGTCAGCACACCATTCCGAGAATAAAGCCTGACGCTACTAACTTTTGCTGGTGTGCCGACCACTCCGTCCTGGACATTATCGTCAAGACCAAAGTTTACAAGGATGGGCACTTTGATACGGGGCGTGTATGGATAACAGGAATCATGGATGTGGCAAGCAATATGCTTGTCGGGTATACGCTTTCCACAAACCCGAATTCTGAATTGATCGCCCATACCTTCTCGACAGCAGCTGCCTTCAAGGCCGATTCGCCAGTAAATGGTATTTGTCTATACTGGTATTGCGACAATGGCAAGGACTATCGCTCGGAGCTGATGAAAGGACATCCGCACACTGGAGAAGAGCCTCCGCTCTACCTCAACAAGGATTTCTGTGAATCCGGCTTTTTGGAGTGGCTGGGGATTACGCAGATAAAGGCCAGGTATTTCAATGGACGCGCGAAACCCATCGAAAGGGCATGGCGCATCATTGAAGATGAGTTCATCTGTAAAATGCAGGGATACTGTGGGAATAAGCCATCAAACCGCCCTGCAACATTGAATGATGATATAAAGAGCGGGAACCTCTATACCATGGAACAGTTTGCAGACATCTTTGCGGACGTCATCTATCCCGGCTATAACAACCATAAAGCTACAGGAGAAAGCGAGTCTCCTATGGAATTGTATCTTCGTCTTCCAAAGGCCAAAACCATCGTTCCTGCATGGAGAACTCTGGCAGTATTGAAGAAAAAGAAGAAAACATATTCCGTACACCAGGATGGAATCCATTATGGCAAACTGGATAACAAGCATCCTCTGGTCTACTGGCACCCGGGACTGGCTCGGTTCATCAGGCCCGAAAAGCCTTATGAAAAAGTACAGGTCTACGCCTTTGACGAACCCTTCAATCGCTCCATTGCCATCGTGTATGGTCAGGTATATATCGGTGAAGCACATCCTGTGCAAGGGCTGAACTTCATCGAGGAGCGACGCTATAAAGTCATACAGCACATGAAAGAACAAGCCACACAGTTAAAAACTTATTCTTCCAATATTATAGCAATCCAACGAAATAGAACGAAAGCTTGACAGCAGTGGTACTATGAAGCCAAAGAGGCGATTGATATGCTGCACAATGAAGCAAGAAAGTTATTACTCAAGGCACTGGAAACCACGCACAACGCAAAAGAGGTTGCAGAGTGTTTCTCCGTACACATCAGTACGGTTTACCGTCTGAAAAAGCAGATGGATGAAACCGGCTCAGTTGAAACCAGAACCAATCTCCGTGGCCGGAAACCTGTATTGAGTGCGGAAGACATCAGTCGTATTGATGCGCTGATCCAAAACCAGTCTGACATTACCCTGCAGGAAATCATCAATACGCTGCAGCTGAAAGTCAGCGATGAAACCGTGCGCAAAGCCATTCTGAAGCTGGGCTATGTCTATAAAAAGAAATCTCTCCATGCCAGCGAACAGGAGCGTTCCCGATGTGAGGGAGAAACGCAGAAATTGGGAAAAGAGTATGTCTAGGTACAATCCCGCAAAGCTGGTATTTCTGGATGAAAGCGGCGTCAATACCGATATGACAAGGCGGTATGCCCGAGCCGTCGGCGGAAACCGATCGGTGGATTCTGCTCCGCTCAATAAGCCGAAGAATACAACCATTCTGTCCTCTGTCCGACTGAACGGAGAAACTGCGTATACAATCTATCAGGGCGGAACAACATCAGAACGGTTTACAGAATACCTGAAGACGGTATTGATTCCCACACTGGAGCCTGATTCTGTAGTGGTAATGGACAATATGCGTTCTCACCATACAGAGGCTGTAAAAAGCCTTCTTGAGCAGGCGCGGGTCCACTATGCGTATCTTCCGCCCTACAGCCCAGATTTGAATCCGATTGAGAAAATGTGGTCAAAGATCAAGGCTTTTTTGAGAAAGAAAAAGGTGCGGCTGGCCCAGAACCTCCCAGATGCGGTGAGACAGGCTTTTGATACCATTACTCCGCAGGACTGTGCAGGCTGGTTCCGTTCCTGTGGCTATTCGGGATAATTTGTTGGATTGCTATAAGAAAGTTCACAGGATTGTATTGCAGAATAATCTAATAGAAAAAGGAACAGGCATCCCGGCAATCGATAATATTGCATATGGGCAGGTCATCGATGAAGAAAGAGATAAGAAAGAAGCAGTGGACGACCCACGTATTCCTGAAGAACTTAAAGAACTCGCGATCAAATATCAGAGCTTTGATATTGAACCGGAAGCGCCCGATATTATCGGCGACTTCCTGATCAAACTAGGCCAAAAGGAGTAATCATATGAACCGAACTTTCCTACCGACAATGAAAACCAAATCCTATGCGGAAGTCATGGGGACCATCAAGATGGGCATCAAGCAGAAGAAGCTGACTGCCATATTCGGCACTCCAGGCTCGGGGAAGAGTTCACTGTTGGATGATATCGTGAATGAGAATCCATGTGCTCACCGTATTCTATGTTCTCCAACAATGACAATGAAAAACCTTCTGGTGCAGATAGGCAACTGCATAAACACCCATGTCAAAGGAGATACTTACATGGTTCAGAAGCAGTTGACTGATGCATTGCTTACTGATCCAAATCATATTCTCCTGTTTGATGAATGTGAGTACCTTCACAGAGGAAACGTAAGCAAGATTGATGTGCTGCGACAGATTTATGACGAATCCCACATCCCCATGGTCCTCTGCGGGACATATCAACTACAGGCGCTGCTCTCCGGAGCAAACGATCACAATCAGCCGCAGATATTCCGCAGATTATTCAAAGCAGAATTCAAACTAGTAACAAAGGAAGAATTCACGACTTATCTTGATGAGCTCGAACCCCTTCTGCTGATCCGTTTCACGCCAGAAGTAAGGAGTGAGCTATTTGCGCTCTGTACTGACATAGAAAACGGAGGTCTTGGCATCTTCATCTATCTTCTTGAGAACACACTTACTTTCATAAGACCGGAATGGGTTGATATTTGCATAGCGTATAAGAACAACACAACACCGTATGATACCTCTCAGCTTAGCTCCGTTGTGATTGACAAAGATATCCTAAAACAAAGCAGCAGATTTCAAATGAAGAAATGAGCACCATCCCTTCACTTCCTCCACGAAATGTGGAGGATTTTTTATGTCTCGATGGAGGATTTAACTCTATCTTTTCTGACACTTCCCCTCCGCCTATCAAAACCAAAACGGAGGACTTATAGTGGCAAGGCATCTACCGAAAAATATTGATGACTCATTAGCTATGGAAAAATGGAGAGTTCAGATTAGAGTTTTGTGACACTCTGAATAACCAGGTACACGTACCTTTACAGCATCTTCTTTATCTGTAAACATGCCCAGATAAATCTTATTCTTCTTGAATGATATAGACGCAACCCAATGTCCGGTCCTCTTATCTTGGCGAACGCCTCTTACCCCGGATGTGTTTGATTTGAAAAGTTCTCATTCTGAGTCCGGGAGATCAACAACACTATTATAGAAATTATTTCTTTATAGATTGTTCTTACATACATTGATCAACGCTTGCTCCGCAATATCTTTCTTGCAAGTAATAACGTGTATTTTTTATTTACTAGTATATTTATAACCACAGAAACAAGCAGTATTTCTATAGTTGTTTTTATAGCTAAACCAACCCATCCTATATATCCCTGTACAGACGTGTTAATTGTCAAATTAACAAATAGTATTGAACAAGTCATTATACATATATCTGTGACAATATACTTAATGAAAATATATATATTCCGCTTTATAATGTTTTTTCTTAAATAAAGTGCAAAATAAAGCGTATGGAATGTTAATGCCGCTATTGTTCCTAATGCTACACCTATCAATCCAAATCTTTTCACAAAAATAACTGACGTTATAATGTTTATTGAAAGAGAAATAAATGCACCATTTTGCGTTTGTTTGTAATGACCAGCTGCCTTTACAAGTCTAGCATAAGGAGTTCTATAGCACTGCATACCAAATGCAAATGCCAAAAGCATCCCGAACAATGGTTGATAATAATTTGCATCAGAAACACCGTTAGTATATACAATTACAAAAGGCGCAATTAAGGCTCCTGTTGCTGTAAAAAGAACAGTAACAACAGAATGAATAAACCACTCAATGAATCCAAAAGATTCATTCAACTCTGGCAATTCATCTTTCGCAATCATATTTCCCCACATTGCCTCCAAACTATTTACTGTAGTCATCACTATTTGAGTAATTCCATAAACGACACTGTAATAGACAGTATAAATTGACACATTCGTCAACGTTGACATTGAAGTTAATACTACTACATCGGTATTATCTAATACAACAGAGGCTAAGTGCTGTGCAAATCCGTTCCATTTTTGCTTAATTGGATTCTCAACAATTGAAACATGTTTATCAATTTGATAGTGTTTCTTTACATAAATATTTAAGAAAATCGGTCTGAAAATATAAATAGAAGCAGATACCAATCTTACTACATGAATTGGCATCCCCAAGCGCATAAGCATAATGCACAGAACGGTATTGACAATTAATGTAGCTGAATTCAATATATACTGAATGTATCCTTTTTGGTCTGCATTCAATAGCAACTGATATGTCATTCCCCAAAAATACTGTGAAAGTAGACTTAATGAAAGAATGACTATTAATGATGCGGTAAATATAAAATCGGCATCCGTTGATGTTATAGACGTAAAAACAAAACAAAGCACCAAAATATACACTATAAATATAACTGCTATTTTTCTAAAAAAGTTTTCTGATGCCTTAACAATTTGGGATACTGATACTCTATCTCCTACAGCCAATGGTTTATATAAATTTGATTGAATAACCGGTCCAATCCCCATTTCCAAAAATGTAATAAATCCCAGAAATTGTGTTATTGATGAAACAAGACCATTAATCTCAGATCCATAATAAACCAACATTGCTCTTGTTAAAACAAATCCACATATCAGTGTTATTAATTGTCGTGAAAGACCAGCAAATGAATTATAGAAAAATTTTCTTTTTCTGTTCAACTCATTACTAGTTTTGTTCATTACATCACCGCCATCTCTTTGTTTGTCATTCATCTTCTCGAAAATAGAGATTAGATTTGAATCCCATACAAATTTTAACTAATATTACGAATCCTAAGCATCCTAAAAACCAATATTTGAAAAATTCATGCGATGAATTTCTAATTAAATTTAGTACATAGGTTGCGGTGCTAATCGAAAAAACCAGTTCAAGAGGACTAATTGCACCGTTTCTTTCATTAATATTAAAAACTTTTGTTAATAAGAAACCTATAAATATTATAAATAAGGGCGCAAACACTTTTCCGAAATTAAGTGCAGCCTCGGCATACATGGTAAATCCAGCTCCGTAATTTATTGCAAGGTATGTCTTTGAAAACCATGAGGCAATCGGATCGTATTCAAATCCTAACATCTGAGGAATTCTCATCGTAACCATTGCCAGCAATGCCAGTATATAGCTATTACCAAATGGATATTTTACATTTTGCGAAAGGATTACAATATTAACACTCATTGAATCTCCCATTTCAAAAATAAAGTTCTTGATAGGGTTATCTCCTTTAACAAGTAATGCATTAACTATTCCTTCTGTGCTAAGGCCGAAATCTCTAATTGCTACTATGGCTTGAAGAATATATAATAAAATTAGTGCGATTATTCCTGCTTTTAACACTTTTTTTATATCAAAAGGCTTATAAAAAGAGTGATGCATCCATAACAACACAAGAAGCCTGTAGAACCAGTTTCCTCTATCACCAGTCAAAAGATCCAAAATAATGTATGCCGCAAAAATAATATATACTAGCTTTAATGTTTTTTTTCTATAACCACTTCCAATAAGCAATCCTACTAGACAAGTAAAAAACATCTGCGAAAGTATCATGTAGTTTGTTGATGTAGTTGCATTCGCACCGTAGTAAAGGCCACCATAACCATATATTAAAGATAACCTTACTTGCTGAATTAGTTCGAGGAATGTTATGGGTATAACTACAAAGCTAACTACTCTTGAAACATTATAAACCACATACGTTTGCTTATTCATTGGAATATGCATCGCACTACTTAATTTTCCGTAATCTGTTTTTTTGATAAAAAGCATATACCCAGTATTTATTGCCAAGATACACACTAGGAAAAAAACTTGCGCCAGCAAAATATCTGCATTATTGATAGCTATATGCTTATATAAAGAATCTCGTATCTCATTTTTTGAATGAATACCTAACGCCCAAAACAAGCACTGCCCAAAATTAAAAGCAAATGATACAAATATAAAAATGGTATACAATGTAAAAATTTTACCCGTTTCTTTATACTGCATAAATATTATAAAGAGAAGAACACCTATACCCAGCCACGAACATAAGAATATCCATTCATGAGATATATCCCTAGATGAAGGAAGTAGTGTTGTTGTAAATACATAAAGGATGTAGACACTAAAAAAAGCTATCATAGATTTTACACCGCTACGATTAACAAGCATCTTTACTCTCCCCCCTGAATTCTTAAAATGTATTTTTCCCAACTTGCAACTATTTCTTCCTTAGAGTACAAATTTCTAACTTTTCTTGCATTATTCCCCACTTTCTTTCGCAGTTCTTCATCATCTATAAGCATGTCCAATTTAGAAAACAACTGAGAATCATTTCCTGTTTGTATTAAGAACCCGTCTACTTCGTTCGCCACAAGTTCTCTAGGTCCACCAGATGGACAATCTGTTGATATTACAGGAAGTCCAATAGCCATCGCTTCCATTAATGAATTCGGCATGCCTTCGTAATCAGAAGAAAGCACGTAAACATCTGTGTTAACCAGTTGTTGATGAACATTGGAGCAAAAACCTTTAAAAACAATATTATGCTCTAATTTCATTTTGCGAGTAAGTTCTTTCAACTCATTTTCTAACTCACCGTGACCAAAAACTAGTAATGTGTATTCAGGATGTTTATCAACAAACTTTCGAAAAGCCGTAAACAACATTGGGTAGTTCTTTTGTTCACACAACCGTCCCACAGCTGCTATAGTGTAATTCAGCCCATAGTTTTCTTTTGTCGGTAATCCTTCTTTTATAGGATTTGCAATTACAATTCCTTTTCTTTGTAATTGTTTTGAGCAGCTAGACATTGCCTCATTTGTCTGAAACACAATTCCCTTAGCTGTAGGGTAGAGTATTTTTCTCATAACCTTAAATACAACGCTCATTTTTTCATGTTTTGGCGCGTTTCTTTCAGATATGATCAAATTCTTTCTCAATGCCAGATTGCAAAAACAGCTTAATACATTTTCAAATATACAAAATGACACATACACATTGGCATTTTGCCTTTTCATCTCTTTTAAAAGCAAAATAGGTAACAGTAATAGTCTTTTTCCTCTAGAAATGTTCTTGTTTGTAAGAATTATTTGATCAATAGACTCATTTAAGTAATATGACTCTTCTTCAGACTCTCTGAACATTATTATCGATACTTCATATCCTCTATGTGACAATTCATTAGATAACACTGAAATTACTCTTTCAGCGCCGCCGCTACTCATTGAGCCAATTATAAATGTTATTTTCATATTTATGACCATTCCTTTCCGCTGCGCTCCAAGGCACCAAAGGAGATGAAACACAGGTACCTCTAACGCAGCCAGTTAAAATTTGTTAGAATATGCTTGAGGAAGCAGGCACACTACAGAGCACGTGAAGGTGAGTAGGCTCAGCCTTGCGCTGGACTGAATATTTATGCCGGATGCTCTTTCAAGCACCAATGAGTAGGGCTTAGCACCCTGTAACCTTATCTTTGGAGAGACGAACTACTTCAATCTTTCAGTGAACGTCCAGTCCCTGCCTGTTCCCTCAAATATTATTTCGAGGGGATGTGTTATGCTCAAAATCGTATACCGTATCTGCTGTGGGATGGATGTCCACAAATCCTTTGTCATCGCCTGTATCGCTTCCACCAACGAGCAGGGCGTAACAAGCTACAAGAGTAAGCGCTTTTCCACTTTCACCGGAGATTTGCGGCGGTGTGAGGCTTGGTTGGCTGAGAACAACTGCAAGGATGTGTGCATGGAATCCACAGGAAAGTATTGGATTCCCATCTACAACATTCTGGAACCTACCTGCAACATTGTTCTGGCTCACCCTAAATACGTGAAGGCAATTCGGGGAAAGAAAACTGACAAGCGCGACGCTATGTGGATCGCCGACATCTTCAAGCACGACCTTGTTTCCGGCAGCTTCATCCCTCCGGCGGATATTCGCCAACTTCGGGATTTGATGCGCTATCGCTGGAAACTTACCAGTTTCACCACCGGCGAGAAAAACCGGGCGCAGAATTGCCTTACCGTTTCCAACTTCAAATTGGACGATGTGTTCTCGGATGTCTTCGGCAAGGCCGCCTCTGCTATCATTGCCAGAATTTTAGAAAATCCTACGGAAAAGATCACAGATGTTTCCGGCTTCCGCACCAAGGGCATGAAAGCCACTGACGAGGAAGTCCTTGCCGCTTTAGACGGAGAGATGTGTGCCGAACAAGCTGAAAAGCTCAGCATCATCCGTTCTCACATGGACAGCCTTGAAATGTGCAAGGCCAATCTGGAGTCGCTGATTCTGACAACCGCAGAGAAGTATCTTCCCCAACTCAACCTTGTTATGACGGTGCCGGGTATCCAATCCTTTGCCGCGATTGGCATCATCGCTGAAATCGGAGTGGATATGTCCGTGTTCCCCACCTCAAAGCATCTTTGCTCTTGGGCAGGTCTTACGCCGCAGAACAACGAAAGTGCGGGAAAGAAGAAAACCACCAGAATCAGCAAAGCCGGAGCTTACATCAAGCCGTTGCTTGTACAATGCGCCCTCTGTGCCATCCGCACGAAAAGCAATCCCGAAATCCGAAACCGCTACCTTTCGTTAAAAAAACGCCGGGGCCACAAAAAAGCCATCATTGCCATTGCAAGAATGCTGCTGACTACCATTTACAACATTCTCAAGAAGAATGAACCCTATGACACCGAATTATATCGGTGCTGCAACACTCCGCCAGAACACAGAGCAGTTTCTGTGGAGGAGGCCATCTTCATTTTACAAAGACAAGGCTATCTCGTGACGCCCAGCGCCACTTAAATTATACAGCTTCCCCGCCTCTTTGAAAAGCCCGCTTTTTTGGGGGGATTAGGTTTGTGCACCCTTCTTCGGAACGGTACTCAAATTACAATGTTTCAACCTTTTACCTTCTCTTTGAGTACATATAAAACAGGAAGTACAATCTATGCTGCAAGGCAAACTTTATAAGTTTTCCTTTCTTCTCCTCATAATATACCTTACTAATTGCCTCCTGATAAAAATCATTATTTAAATTATTGTTAATGTCCTTAATAATATCAACAATACTCTTTTCTTCATAAAACCGCGAGCAAACTACATTAAACAAATTGTGCACCAAATTACGATATATCTGGGTGTCAAAAGAATATGAACTATTCTGAAGTTCATTAAATAAATGTTTTCCGATTAATTCAGGTCCATTCCACGGAAACGGTTTCCTATTCTTTGTCATAGAAAGCGGATTTAGCCTATACATATACAAACTTTCATCAGTAACAAAGACTGAATTTGCATATGTCAACGCAGGTTTTGAACATGCTTGATCCTCTCCTATCTTTATCGCGGGATTCAATGACATTTGAGCTTTAGTATAAATATCTCTTTTGATTGCTTTTGACCATATAGAAGGGCTTAAATAATTACCATCCTCAGCTTCTATCAATTTAGGATACAATTCTTGTTCTATTTCTTCCTTCGAATATAATCCTGGTCTTTCTCCGAATATATGTTTTTCTGAAAAACCATCCCTAAAATGTGTGGCTCCAAAGCAAATATAATCAGGGTGATATTTCACTATGATATTCTCTAAACTATCAAAATAATTTGGAAGAACAAAATCATCTCCATCTACATTTAGAATATACTCACCTGTAGCTACGCTACATCCTGCTTGCCTTGCACTTACAAGCCCACCATTTTCTTTGTGTACAACTTTGATTCTTGAATCAATCAAAGCGTACCTGTCGCAAATTTCCGGCACTTTATCTGTAGCACCATCATCCACAAGAATTATTTCCACATCCGTATAATCTTGCGAAATCAAGCTCTCAATACATTCTGGAAGAAACTTTTCAATATTATAGCAAGGAATAATCACACTAAATCTTAACATTTTTCGTACATACCTCTAGTCCAATCACTAAAAGTTTACTCATAGTCTTCTTATGGTTTCCGATACAACAATGTTTTTGTCAAATAATTGTTCCATTCTTTTTCGACCTTCTAAGCCCATGTTTTTTCTTTCATCATATGATAGACTAATAAACTCTTTCATTGCATTATACAAATCATCAGCATCACATTTTTCAACAAGGAATCCACTTTTATTATTTTCAATGGACTCCAGGCAACCGTGTATATTAGTTGTGATTACAGGTCTTCCCATTGCTGCGCTTTCTAGATTTGTATTTGCCATTCCTTCATGCCAAGACGGCAATACAAAGCAATGACACTTCTCAATAAATGGTCTTACATCTTTCTGGTATCCATGGTAATGAAGCCAACCTTCACTCTCGTATTCCTTTATCTTCGCTTTGTAATCTTCTTCATAACCCCCTAGGACATCCAGCTCGCAGTTAACACCATCAGCAATCAATTTCTTCATTGCTTCGAAGAGTTCATCAACTCCCTTTTCAGCCATCACGCGTCCCATAAACAAAAACTTCGTTACTTCTCCGTGTGGGTATTCATATACTTGAAACTTACCTAAGTCGACCCCAGCGCCATTCAATCGATGTGTCTGACTTTCCCTTACTATTTTTTCTTTAATAAATATTTGTCTGTTTTCTTCATTTTCAAAGAACACAACTCTAGCATTTTTACACGCTACTTTATTCATAATAGTTACTATTTTTTTTAGTAGACCGTCATTTTCAAATGCACTACCAAGTCCAGTTATATTAACTGCATAAGGGATTTTTGCTAACCGGCAAGCTACTCCACCATAAACATTAGGCTTAATTGTATATGTGATAACCAAATCAGGCTTAATTTCATTGATTTCTTTTCTATAATTTAAGAATAGTTTTATGTCTGCCAATGGATTTATTCCGCGTCGATCAATAGGAATACTAAGAAGTTCACAACCTCTTGCGGTTAGTTGTTCTTCCGCAAATAACTCTTCTTCCAAATCAGAAGGTGGAACAATTGCATATACCTTATTATTTAAAGCAATAAGTTCATCAATTAGCATTCCTCTAAAATCATTCAAGCCAGAAGAACAATTACATATAATTAGCACTCTTTTATTCACTGTTTTCTCACCATAACTTCGTTATACTTCATCATGTAGGTTCCAACTTCGTAGTTCTCACCTACAACGCATTCATTAGCCTTTCCAGCAAGATTGTTTAGGATTAGTTTCATATGGTCTGCACCACTCTCATAAGCATGAGGGTATCCACCACCGAAACGAGGATTAACTTCAGAAATGTAGTACTCTCCGCCTACATCGAAGATGTCGATATCAATCTGTCCACTATATCCAGCTTCGGAAACAAACTTTTTGATCAAATCAAACAGCTTTTCATCTTTAAAGGATTCAGCCTTATCAGTCTCACCGGCACGCATAAGAATCTTCTTCTTAGTGAAGATAGAAATAACCTCTCCACTGATCATATCGATGTAAACATCAGCACCGATTTCTTGGCCATCAAGGAATTCCTGAATCATTAGTCCTTCACTATGTGAGAAAAGAAGTTCGATAGTCTCTTTATCGTACACCTTAGAAATAGCAATGCTTGCACTACCTCTAGCTGGTTTCACAAATACAGGGTATTGCGCTTTCCCGGCTTCCACATCTGCGTAGAATTCCTCTTTATTCATATAGGATTTCGCGCACTTATATCCATGTGAAGTTAACCATTTGTACATCTCATACTTATCCAGCGACATTTCGCAAAGCTCATATGAAGAACCAATAACGGTTGTACCTACTGCTGCGAACTTCTCTTTGTTCTCTGCTAACAGGGAAAGCTCCGGATCAATAAGGCTAAGAACGCCATCGATTTTTTCTTTCTTACATATGTCGAGAATAACATCCAAATATCCCGGGGCTGTCATTCTCGGTACAGTAGAATATTTATCTGCCTCATAAATTGAAGGTGCTAAATTACTCATATCTGTACAGATAACATTTCCGTCACCTGCTAATGCCTTCTTAAAATACTGTACAATCTTATTTCTTGTTCCTGAGCTTAAAAGTAATATATTCATCTTTTTTCCGTCCTCCTCAAATCATTGAATTCATAACATACTGTTCCGGTTTCCACGCATTTCTTACAATCTTAAGCTCATCATTTTCTTCTACATAAACATCAGGAAAATACTTGATAAATAATGGAGTAAGGCACATTGTGTATGCTCCAACCTTATCATAAATAATCTTGTCACCAACGCTTAATTCAGGTTCATTTATTGCGGTAAACAACCGGTCATGTTCCATACATGTATATCCACAAATAACTTGTTTTGGAATCCGCTCTTTGTCGCTATGTCTTTCATATGTATGAAAATATGACGATTTTGTCATCAGTGGATCAATACTGGTTCTAGTTCCATCTGTGACAACAAATCGATTGAACTCAGTATCTTTTACATCAACCACGGTGGTGACATAACTTATTGGCGCACCAATAACTGCCATCCCAGGTTCAACGATAAGTTTTGTTCTTTCCTTATTAAAATGCTTTGATAATATATCTTCCATTAGAGAAAGATACTCATCAAACTGTGGTTTGGTAGACAATCCTCCAAAAAATCCTCCACCAACATCAATAAAAGCTAGGTCAAATCTAAATTCTTCTTGAACTTTACATGCCATTTCTGCAATTGCACGGTAGATATCAAGTCCTCTTGATTTAGAACTTGTGTGAAGATGAATTCCTGATATTTTTACATTCTTCTCTTGAAGCTTGCGGACTACTTTGGATAACTCTCCATTTTCATAACAGAATCCAAATCGTCCACCTTCTTCAGCACATTGTGACTGGCCAGGACACATTTTTTCGATATCAAAATTGATACGAATCCCGACTGTCCTTTTGGCTTTCTCAACCTCATCAAGCCATTCGATCTCCCGTTGGGAATCAATGTTAACAATACATCCGTTCTCTAATGCCTCAATAAAAGTGTCCTTTGTTTTGATAGGGCCGTTATAAATAATGCTGTTTTTTTGAACACCGATCAATTTCGCAAGATTGTATTCATCCTCAGATACTACCTCTGCATAACAACCTAACGTATCAAAATGTTTTATTACCCAAGGTAAAGCATTGGTTTTATAAGAATACCCAACAATGTAATTGCCCCAATGTTTTTCCATTGCATCTTTTAACTTTTTGAAATTAGAATCAAGTTCCTCTTTATGTATCACATAATATGGTGTTTTTAATTCCATACTTTTTCCCTCAATTAGTCCCATCAAAATCTTCCATTGTGTCAGACGTTGCCGATGAGATTCCTTCTTGCTTTATAAATGCCTTTTCTACCGTTTGGAATAGAATTTTCAAATCCCCCAGGAAAGTTATCTTGTCAACATACTCACAGTCCAGTTCAAACTTATGAGTCCATGTGATAGAGTTTCTTCCATTTACCTGAGCATATCCCGAAAGTCCAGGCCTAACATCATGTCTGTGTCTCTGCTTTTCTGAATAAAGAGGTAAATATTGAACCAATAAAGGGCGAGGACCAATCAAACTCATGTCACCCTTAATAATGTTAAAAGCTTCCGGAATCTCATCTAGACTTGTTTTTCTCAGAAATCTGCCATACTTGTTTAACCGGATTTCATCAGGCAGGAGATTTCCGTCCTTATCTTTCCTGTTGTCCATGGTACGGAATTTAATGAGTCTGAATATCTTCTCATCCTTACCAGGACGCTCCTGGAAAAAGAATGGATTTCCTCTCATGAAGATTGCACCAAGGATGATAAGAATTAAATACAACCACCAAAATAAAGCTACCGCTAAAAGACCGCATAATAAATCGATTGGTCTTTTAAAATATTTCTCATATGGCCCATATGGTTTGTGACTCATTTACTTTCCCCTCTTAACTCTTCCCAACATCAAAACAACAACGGCACCAATCGCAGCACCCATTGTGTTATCAAACACATCATCAAACTCGGCAAAACCGAGCTTAAATAACAACTGGAGGAACTCGACTGTTCCGGATAAAAAGCAGGCTGAAGCTACTGTGAAAATCAGCTTTCTCTTCCAACTGCCATCAACGCAAAACGGAACAAGAAGACCAAATGGTACGAAGAATAGGATATTCAGGAGTATCTGTCTTGCCTGTGCATCAATTTTTCTCCATGACCAGAACAGCTGAAAGTTGTATTCCCTGTAGTCTTTCGGTTCCCTGCACAAGAGTGTTGTGTATATGATAAATCCTATGTAGAGGACTAATAGGATTCCAGCTATTATTCTTTCCCTGTTCTTCCCCATCACTCAAAACAAGCCTTGATAACTTCAATAATCTTTCTCTGCTCACATTCCGTCATCTTGTTATCAGACGGCAAACACACACCACGAGCAAAGATATCAGCGCCAACATCTTCTACACCACCAGCGATATAAGCGTTGGTCCGGCAGCGGATACTACCCTCTCTTCCAACACATTCATGCATTCTGTACATTGGCTGCATATGCATCGGTTTCCAGATCGGACGACCTTCCGCATTGATAGAAGCTATTGCTTCTAAAATTTCAGTCGGGCAGGACTTTCCTTCTTCTGGCCTGTAGCATACATCTGCTTCCCCTCTTACCTGCTTGCACATAGCATCAGGATCTATTATCAACGCACTCAGCCAATAGTTCGGTTCGGTAGCTTCTACAACCGGATTCATCTGAACCGGTAAGCCTTTCAGCCCATCTCTGTATCTCTCGTATATTGCTTTCTTCTGCGCGATATGCTCTTCCAGGTACTTGTACTGTCCCCTCACCACGCCAGCGATGACATTACTCATACGGTAGTTGTAGCCGACTTCCTCATGCTGATACCAAGGGGCATTTTCTCTAGCCTGTGTACTCCACTTTCTAGCTCTGTTCGCATCCTCAACATCACTACACAGCAGGCAACCGCCAGAAGAACCTGTGATGATTTTGTTTCCGTTATAGCTGACTGCACTATAATCCCCAAAAGAGCCACACTGCTTACCATCAATAGTTGCCCCCATAGCTTCAGCAGCATCTTCAATCAGCAGAGCCCCGTGCTTCTCGCATATTCTCTTGATCTCATCCATCCGTCCGGGGAATCCGTAGAGTTCAGCAGATACAACGAGCTTAACCTCTGGATAGAGTTCAAAGGCCTTCTCCAGAGCAACGGGATCCATGTTCCAGCTATCTCTTTCTGTGTCGATAAACACAGGAATACCGCCTTCATAAACCACAGGATTCAGAGTTGCGTCGAAGGTCATATCAGAGCAGAATACCCTCTTGCCTTCAAGTGCACCATGGCTAATTGCAGGCTTTCCGTACAATCTCTCACCAGCCAACTTCACACACAGATGCAGAGCAGCAGTACAAGCAGAAAGACCAACAGCATAATTGACCCCTGCCTTTTCAGCAGCGATTCTTTCAACTTCATTTATGTTTTTACCAACCGTGCTCATCCAGTTGGTCTCATATGCTTCGGTTATGTACTTTAATTCCTCACCATGCATGGTTGGACTTGCCAGCCATATCTTGTGATCAAATGCTTCAAACTTTCTTTTAAACATGTCCTTCTCCCCTGGTCTGTTCTTTTCTTATATATTTCCTTGGTGCGTTCTTTTGCACTTTTTCCTCTTCTCATCCACACTTCTACCTTCCTCGCTCCGCTCTTATTCCCCCTACTCTTTTATGGGTGGTTTTGTGGTTGAGCGGAAGTGAGATGTAGTAGTAGGGATGGGTCGATAGATGATTAGGGATTCACCCCTACATGCACCTCTTTTTTTCTCTTTTCCGCCCATTTTCAATCCCTCTTTCCCCCTCTTTTCCACCCCTCCCGCACCGTCATACTCACCAAAAAGTGAGTAGTAAAATTGGTGAAGTTGATAGGTAGACAGATAATTAGGGATTGGTGTCGAGAGTGAGGTGTCGATAGATGATTAGGCATTGAAGGTGAAAGTGAGGGTCGATAGATAATTAGGGATTGGTGTCGATATGCACCTCTCTACTACACTTTTACCTACCTTTTCCTCCTCCGCATCCTCTGTGGTGTGGCATTCCGCACTCCTATTCATCTTTTTCCTTCTCCTCAACCCGTGTGGTAGGCAGAATAGAGGAAAAATAGCGGAAAAGTAGTGAATAGTGATGAATACGGGTGTGATATGGAGCTTAGTTTTTGTTGCTTTTTTACGGTTGATAGATGATTAGGGACTAATTCCAACATTTAGTGTCACAACTATATCTTCTATTGAATATTTCCAATCGCTTTACATTCATTCCATGCATCTGTAGGATTCGTAGACACGCCCTCTATCCCAATTGCATATCCAGTAATCGTGACATTGATATCGTCAATAGCTGCATACTCTGCAATAGAAATTGATCGCATAGTCATCTGATTTGTCAAAGCACTTGTGCTTTCCCCTGGACACAACACTGTCATCTCAGTATCTCCATAAGCGTAAACAACCTTTCCACTATCCTCACAAACAACACACCAATCATTATCAGTATCAAATAAGAAAAGTGCTCCATCTACCGTTGTCGGCATATCTACTTGAATAAACACATACATTTCTTCTGTTGCATCACTATATACAACAGGCTTTACATCAAAACTATCCCCCGGTCCCACTTCTGTTGCTGACATATCAGTCGTAAGATTAAATTGGAACACCGTTTTTTTATTAAGTTTTGATGTTTCACTATTTGTAAAAAACAAAGAAGTTATGGCATATACAATCATTGTTGCCCCAAGCAAAATCCCGCAAGCAACTCCTATCCTGACCGCTTTTTTATTCATGTAGAATCACCTCTTGATTACTCCTTTGTATTCTTACTAGATAGGAAAAAACAATCTTATCTGACCATTTATTTGTGATTACAACAAATCATTAATCTCTCCCATACAAATCTCTTGTATAGACCTTATCCTTCACATCATCCAGACAACTGTCATATCTGTTTGCAATGATTGACTGGCTCATTGCTTTAAACTTCTCCAGATCATTTACAACCTTACTTCCAAAGAATGTATCTCCATCTTCCAGTGTTGGCTCATAAATAATAACAGTCGCACCTTTTGCCTTAATACGCTTCATAACACCCTGAATACTGCTCTGACGGAAATTATCAGAATTACTCTTCATTGTCAAACGATAGACACCTACCACAACTTCTTTTTCTTTCCCTTTATTCCAAGTGTCATTTGCCTCATATCCTCCGGCGATTTCCAATACACGGTCAGCAATAAAGTCCTTTCTGGTTCTATTACTCTCTACGATGGCAGACATCATATTCTGAGGAACATCCGCATAATTTGCCAGTAGCTGCTTCGTATCCTTCGGCAGACAATATCCTCCGTATCCGAAAGACGGATTATTGTAATGGGTTCCAATTCTCGGATCCAGACATACTCCATTGATAATGTCCTGTGTATTCAGTCCCTTCATCTCAGCATAAGTATCCAGTTCATTAAAATATGACACCCTGAGTGCCAGATATGTATTGGCAAAAAGCTTGACAGCCTCTGCTTCAGTAAATCCCATAAAAAGGGTATCGATATTTTTCTTGATTGCTCCCTCCTGCAGAAGTCCTGCAAAGATCTCTGCCTTTTCGCGAGTGCCATCGTCACAACTCACAATGATCCGGCTTGGGTAGAGATTGTCATACAGTGCTTTCGATTCACGCAGGAATTCCGGGCTGAATATAATCTTGTCTGTGTTATATTTCTTTCTGACAGATTCGGTATATCCTACCGGAATGGTGCTCTTAATCACCATGATAGCTTCCGGATTCACCTTCATCACAAGCTCAATCACAGACTCCACTGCAGAGGTATCAAAGAAATTTTTCTTGCTGTCATAGTTGGTAGGAGCCGCAATGATGACGAATTCTGCATCCTTATACGCAAATTCTCCATCAGTTGTGGCTGTAAGATTTAGTTCCTTCTCTGCCAAATACTTTTCAATATAATCGTCCTGAATCGGACTTTTTTTATGATTCAGCATCTCTACCTTCTCAGGTATGATATCAACGGCTGTCACCTGGTTCTTCTGAGCCAACAAAACAGCCAGAGACAATCCTACATATCCGGTTCCTGCTACTGCTATTTTTCTATTCATATCGTTTTCCCATCCTTATACTGCATAAAATTCCTTATACCACTGAGCAAATCTTCTAAGCCCTTCTCGAAGTGGTGTACTGGGTTTGAATCCATAATCTCTTTCCAGAGGCTCTGTATTTGCATAGGTAATCGGAACATCCCCCGGTTGCATCGGAACCAGTTCCTTATGGCTCTCAAAGTCGTAATCCTCCGGAAGCACACCGGCGCTGATCAATTCCTGCTGTAAGATATCTACAAAATCCAGAAGATTTTCCGGATTCTGATTTCCAATGTTATACACTGCATACGGCGGCACCGGCAAACCATCTTCTCCGGTCTTTCGCTCCGGAGCACCCTGCATGACTCTCTTTACACCTTCAACGATATCGTCCACATAAGTAAAATCTCTCTTACAGTTTCCATAGTTGAATATCTGAATCGTCTCACCTTTCAGCAGCTTATTCGTAAATCCAAAGTAAGCCATATCCGGCCTTCCGGCTGGTCCATATACCGTAAAGAAGCGAAGACCTGTTGACGGAATGTTATAAAGTTTGCTATAGGCATGAGCCATCAATTCATTACTCTTCTTCGTAGCAGCATATAAACTGACAGGGTTATCAACCTTATCATCAGTACTGTATGGAACCTTTTTATTTGTTCCATATACGGAGGAACTGGAAGCATAGACCAGATGCTCCACACCTACTTCATCGTTATCATAGCTGTGCCTGCAAGCCTCCAGAATGTTATAGAATCCGATTAAATTTGACTGAATGTACGCATCTGGATTTGTAATGCTGTATCGTACACCTGCCTGCGCAGCAAGATTTACGACCACTTCCGGCTTATACTCATCAAAGATTCCATCAATTGTTTCTTTATCAGAGATATCCCCTTTGATAAATATCCACTGACCATCCATCTTCTCTATTTCTTTCAGTCTCCATTCCTTGATGGATACGTCATAGTAATCATTCATGTTGTCGATACCAACAATCTTTATATCTTCAATTGTCTTCAAAAGTTCGATTACAAGATTCGCTCCAATGAATCCTGCCGCTCCGGTTACAAGAACGGTCTTTCCTTTTAAATCAATTTTCTGCATCTTTTTTCTCCAAAAAACTTAAATTTAGTTCTTTTTATATAATCAAAGCCATATTGTACATTACGTTTCATAATAAATGTCTGAGGCATATCAAAAGCCTGTGGGTTTATCCCTGCAGGCTTTTGTCCATTCTATTTTTAATTTTTTCGTACATGAGTGGATGAACACTCTTCATCACTGATTGTGGCAATTTAATTAAGCAGTAATGAATTCCTGAGTATTTCTCCCATTTCTTTCATCCCCCGTAGGCTTCTCCCCCACCGGATGAAACGTACTAACCATTTCTTCCACCATCTCAACAATATTTTCACTATTGTTATAACTAGCATCTGCCAGTTCTACTAACTGTTCCAAGAACACCTCAATATCAAAAGCAACCGGCTTCCCGATATGAATCAGTTCATTATCCGTCTTCTTTATACCTTCTTCTGCCATCAGCTTCTCTTCAAACAGTTTTTCTCCCGGCCTCAGCCCGGTATATTCCACCTTGATATCCACATCCGGCTTATACCCTGACAAATGAATCAGGTTTCTTGCTAATGTATCGATCTTCACCGGTGCTCCCATATCCAGCACGAATATTTCTCCACCCCAGGCATAGGTTCCCGCCTGAAGCACCAGACTTACCGCTTCCGGAATCGTCATGAAATACCGGATAACGTCTGGATGTGTAACCGTAACCGGTCCACCTGCTTCAATCTGCTTTTTAAAGAGTGGAATAACTGATCCATTGCTTCCAAGCACATTTCCAAACCGTACAGCTGCGAACTGTGTACCCGTACGATTTTTATTTTTTACAGATTCTATTTTGATTTTCTTATGTTCTTCCGTTACGGCTTTTCCATTTTTAAGCTGCGATAATTCTCCACTCTTCATCCCATCCCGATGTGCATGAAGATGCGGGAGCAGATCCATTCGTCCTTCCCTGCTGATTGCATCCATAGTCTGGATAACCATTTCGCAAAGACGTTTCGAAGCACCCATAATATTAGTCGGGTTTACAGCTTTATCCGTACTGATCAGAATAAACCGTTTTGTCCCATACTTCATTGCCGCAAAAGCAGTTTTATATGTACCTACCACATTGTTTTTAATTGCCTCGTTCGGGCTCGTTTCCATAAGCGGTACATGTTTATGGGCTGCCGCATGGAACACAATATCCGGTCTGTATTTTTTGAAGACCATATCCAGTCTTCTGCTGTCACGTACAGACCCGATCAGCGTCACAAGATTCAGTCGATCTCCATATTTACGCTTCAGTTCCTGCTCAATTTCATAAGCATTGTTCTCATAGATATCAAAGATAATGAGCTGTTCCGGCTCGTGTCCGGCAATCTGTCTGCACAGCTCTGAACCAATACTTCCACCACCACCAGTTACCAGGATTCGTTTCCCTTTAATATACTGGAAAATTTCATCCATATTGACCTTGATCGTATCACGACCAAGAAGATCTTCCACCGCCACCGGTTTCATCTTACTCAGTGATACTTCTCCATTTGCCAGCTGATATACGCCCGGAAGGCTCTGAAGCTCACAATGCGTTTCCTTACAGATATTCAGGATCTCCCGCTTGTCTTCCATAGAAGCAGTCGGAATCGCAAAAAGGATCTGATCCACATGGTACTTCTCCACCATTGCCAGAATCGAATTTCTTCCGCCAACGATCGGAATCCCATCCATCAGTCTTCCCCATTTATTATCATTGTCATCAATGATACAGACCGGACGCGCATTCACCTCAGCAGAATTCTTCAGATCACGCACAATAATCTGACCCGCAGCTCCCGCTCCGATCACCATTGCCCTGTGAAGCGCATTCTGCTCTTTATCCCGCCTGGATCGTTCCATATTTACAAAGCGGTAGGCAAATCGAATCGCAGTCACAAGAGAGAACTGCATAATAGCCCCTATAATATAGTAGGAAATCGGCATTCGTTTCACAAAAATCGTAATTCCAAAAAGGTGAAAAAAAGTCGTTATGGCAGATGATACTATGATTCGATTCAGTTCACTGAAACTCGCAAACCGCCACAAGCTGTTATATAATTTCAAAAAATAAAAAACGACAACCGTAAACAGCGTATAGACCGGCGCAAATTTTAAGAACGAATATAGATATTCCTTGGGAATAAGAGAAAAGCGCAAATCAAACCGAAGCCATAATCCCAGGAAATAAGAAAAATTGATTGCCAGCACATCATAGATCAATAGATAAAACGCAATAATCTCCCAGTGCTTGAATTTTCTGTTTAACTTTGCTCTGAGACCGCCTGCCAAGTTTGCATTTACGTCCGTAGTTTGCTCAGTATCTTGCTTTTCTTCTTGCATATTGTAATAACCCAACCCTCTAAACCTTGCACTTTCTTTTATAACCAGTATTTTTATCGTATAAAAAATGATGTTTCTAGCAACGTAGTTATTTCAGTTCCATTTTTTACACGGTTTTGGAAATAATTTCCAATCCCACTTCAACTCTCTGCATTCTTCCGAACATTTCGATTTCCAGCCAGGCTTTACGCTTGTGGCGGTCAATCTTTCGAATGAACGCTTCCATCCCTTCAAGAGGTCCGGACAATATTTTCACTTGTGAATTTTCAATTATTCCTTCTGACATTTGAACGATCTTATCCTCACCGCCGAAATGCTGAATAAACTCAACTTCCTCATCGGTGAGTGGAACGATCTCCTGACCGGTTCCGATCATCTTGGTCATTCCATCAATGTGTTTTAATTCTTCATATAAATCATTCAAATAATCTGTAACCACAAAAACATAACCGGGAAATAGAATCTTTTTCTGAACAGTCCATTTACCTCGGAAGTGTTTCTTCTCTTCATACTGAGGTATGAAACATTCTTCCATAATACTTTTGTCTATCTTCTTTTC